>JAYRVK010000078.1:0-7833 GCA_041918555.1 Sandaracinaceae bacterium | reverse complement strand
GGGGCGGGGGCGGGCGCGGGGGCGGGCGCGGGAGCGGGAGCGGGAGCGGGAGCGGGCGCGGGGGCGGGCGCGGGCGCGGGCGCGGGCGCGGGCGCGGGCGCGGGCGCGCGGACGAGGACGAGGACGAGGACGAGGACGAGCACGAGCACGAGAGCACGACCACGAGGGCGAGGCTGGCAACGAATCACCGCGGGAAGCGCTCCCTCCCCCGCGAAGCGCAGCGAAGCGGGGGAGGGTCGGGGTGGGGGTCGGCGCCTGGCCGCCCACCCCCCACCTGTCCTCCCCCCGTTCCGGGGGAGGGACGTTGCCGCCGCTTTCGTGATCGCGCGAGGAGGCCCCCGAGAGACTCCAGCTCGGATGTGATCAATCCTCAGCTACGTGATCGTGGTCGGCGACGTGATCGCGGTCGGCGACGGCTTCGAGGGCACTGCCTCGAGCGCTACATGCAGCCCGCAGGATTGGGCGACACGACCGCGTCGCACGGACGCCAGAGCCGCCCGAGCTGGTTCGGGCTCAGTACGCTCGACGGAGCCGCGCCTGCGCCGACGCCGCCGCACTGATCGACCGCGCTGAACCCGATCGAATTGCACATCCCCGCGCTCGTCAGGTACGGGCTGATCTGCGCGAGCGTCACCCCCGTCGTCATGTCGACGAACGACCCGGTCGCGATGCGAAGCGTCCCGCCGGGCGAGTTGAGGAACCACCCGCTCGACAGGTTCATCCCCATCATCGCGAGCCCGCTCACGCGGAGGCCGAAGAGGCCTGGGTCGCTCGCTCCGAGGAACGGGAAGGAGCACGTGGAGCCCGCGCGGTCACGCACGGCGACGTAGACGCCGCGCGGCGGGATCACCTCGGAGGCGCCGAAGTTCATCCAGCGCACGGATCCCGAAGCGCAAGTATCGTTGCAGTACGAGAAGTGGTTCCCGTCGAGCGTGACCGGGCAGTGGCTGAGGTTCGTGATCTCGATCGCCTCCCCGCGCTCCATCGAGTCGCCGTCGACGATGTACTCGCTGAACACGATGTTCGACGAGGTCGCCGCGATCGGCGTGGTGCACGCCTCGACCATCCGCACGTTCACCGCGACCCCCGTGGAGCAGCACGTCGGGTCGTCCTCCCGGCACGCCGTCACCACGATCGTCGACATCGTCCCGGGCGGCGGCCCGCCCGCGCTCAGCGCGGCGGCCGGACGGAAGTAGTTCTGGCCGGTCGCCGTCACCGTCGTGAGCGGCGCCCCGTCGAAGGTGAACTGGTAGTCGATCCCCGCGGGCACCGCGCTGAACTCGACCAGCGGGCGCCGATCCCAGCTCGTCCCGCAGCCGCCGACCGTCGGCGGCGAGGGCTGCACGCACGTCGCCGTCGCGGTCACCGTCACCGTGCAGCACGTCCGCGCCGCCTCGTCGTCCGTCACGCAGAACTGCAGCGTGTAGGTGCCCGCTTGGTCGGGCGTGAACATCGTCGAGGCCGCGGTCGCCGGCGTCGGCGCCGCCGTGGAGCCGACCGGCGCGGGGGGCACCACCGTCCAGCGGTACGTCACGCTCCCCCCGTCGGGATCGCTCCCGCTCCCCGTCAGCGTGACCGCGGTCCCGACCAGCGTGCTCTCCGCGCCGGGGCACATCGCGGTCGGCGGGACGCGCGGGCACACGTCGTCCTCGTCCACGTCCGCGTCGCAGTCGTCGTCGCGCGAGTTGCAGACCTCGGTGACCGGTCCCCGGCCGCCGAGGCACGGGCCCCAGCGGCCCATCACGTCGCACGTCTCGTTGCCTCGGATGCACTCGCCGACGTCGGTGCCGCAGTTCCGCATCGCGCCCGTGATGCAGTCGCAGCCCTCGTCCGTGACGCCGTCGCAGTCGTCGTCGGTCCCGTCGCAGGTCTCGGTCCGCGGATCCGTCGAGCCCATGCACATGCCCCAGCGTCCCGCCGCGTCGCACGTCTGCGAGCCGGCGACGCAGCGCCCGACGTCCGTGCCGCACCCGCGCATCGCGCCCGTCACGCAGTCGCAGCCCTCGTCGACGGTCCCGTCGCAGTTCTCGTCGAGCACGCCGTCGCACGCCTCCGCGATCGGGTCCGTCGCACCCGCGCACGCGCCCCACATCCCCGCGCTGCAGGTCTCGGTGCCCGCGACGCAGCGGCCGACGTCGGTCCCGCACGCGCGCACGAGCTCCTCGTCGACGTCGCCGTCGCAGTCGTCGTCCGTCGCGTTGCACGTCTCGGGCACCGCGTCGGTCCTCCCGACGCACGCGCCGAACACGCCGTCCGTGCACGTCTCGGTGCCCGCCACGCACGCGCCGATGTCGCTGCCGCACGTGCGACGCACGTCCTCGTCGGTCCGTCCGTCGCAGTCGTTGTCGAGCATGTCGCAGGCCTCGTCGCTCGGCGCGACCGCGCCCGCGCACTCGCCGAAGGCGCCGTCGACGCACGTCTCGGTGCCCGTGCGGCACACGCCGACCGCGAGGCCGCAGCTCCGCACGAGCGTCTCGTCGACGGTCCCGTCGCAGTCGTCGTCGAGCGCGTTGCAGCCCTCGCCGATCGGCCCGACCGCGCCCTCGCAGTCGGTGCGCATCCCGCCGACGCAGCGCTGCACGCCCGCGACGCACTCGCCCACGTCGGAGCCGCACGGCAGATCGGGGTCGCCCTCGGAGCAGCCGCAGCCGTCGTTCGCCGCGCCGTCGCAGTCCTCGTCGAGCCCCTCGGCGTCGCAGAGCTCTTCGCTCGGACCGATCGCGCCCTCGCACGGCCCCCACTCGCCGAACTCGAAGTCGCCCGTGCACGTCATCCGGCCGTCGGCGCAGACCCCGACGCCGCGGAACGAGGGGTCGGCGAGGAAGCACGTCGCGGTGTCGCCCGGCACGCAGCCGCAGCCCTCGTCGACGTGTCCGTCGCAGTCCCCGTCGAGGCCGTCGTCGCAGAGCTCCTCGCCGCATCCGGCGCCCCCGCCGTCGCGATCGCCGCCGTCGAGGAGCGCGCCGTCCGGCGGGCTCGCGTCCATCTCCGCCGCGTCGGGGCCGGCGTCGAGGAAGGGGACCGTCGCGTCGATCAGCGGCGGATCGGAGCACGAGCAGCCCGCGAGCATCGAAGCGAAGAGACCGACGACCCACCACGTGCGCCGCATGCGAGGCCATCCTAGCAGGCCGCCGGTGGCGTCAGCACGCCGGCCGCGTGGCGGGGCCGCGACGGTCGCGGATCACCGCGCAAGGATCGTTGTCATCGGCCGCGCGCCGCCGCCGTGCAGATCCGAAACGGCGCGGTTCGAAGTTGCAGAGCCGGCGAAGGCGGCGCTCCCCACAGGGGACCCCCGGCCCGAGACGGTGTGTCCGTGTTTTGCGCAGTTTCTCGCGTCCGTGGGTTTTCCGGGCTCCGGGCACACCCCTTGCGAGAACCTAGTTCATGCACTCCCCTGGCTTCCCCTCGCGGTCCTGGATCGCCGACGAGACCGGCGCGCCCGATTCTGCGCTCGCCCGCGGGCCGGTCCGCATCTCGGGCACCGTCGAGCACGGCGCGAGCTGGCACGTGGTCACCGATCGGCTGGGCTGGACCACCGTCGCGCTCGTGGGCCGGCCCGACGCGCGGGCGCTCCCGACCGCCGAGGTCGACGCGGTCGTGCGCGCGTGCGCGGATCGCTGCCTCGATCCGGTCCGCACCGCGCGCGCGCTGACCTACCGGTTCGGGCTGTGGATGGAGGACGCCGAGCTCGGCCTGTTGCGGGTCGGACCGCACGGGCAGCTCGTCGAGATCCTGAACGTGAGCCTCCCCGCGATCCTCCACCACGATCCGCGCGACGGCATCGCGCCGTTCGAACCGATGGGGATGCCCACCGAGGTGCTCGGCGAGGACGCCTCGACCGAGATCGTGCGGCTCGCGCCCGGCTCGCTCCTGCTCGCCACCACGCGCGGCGTGCTCCCGCGCAGCGCGGGGTGGACGGAGCTCCAGCGCTTCGTCGGCTCGCTCCGGCTCGGCCCGTACGGCGGTCAGCTCGCCGACACCGCGCCGACCGAGCTCGCGCGCCTGCTCAAGAGCTCGATCCCCGTCGCGCAGGGACCGCGCGCGATCGTCGCGGTGGGCCTGCCGCCCTACGAGCTCCTCGACGCCTGAGCCAGGCGCTCACTCCGCCGGTCCACGCCACGCCTGGATCACGCCGCGCTCGGTCGCGACGTACAGCGTGCCGTCGGCGCCGAGGACCGGAGACTCGTACGTGTAGTCGCCCAGGAGCAGGCGCCAGCGCTCCGCGCCCGAGGCGTCGAACGCGTAGAGGCGCGCGCCGCGATCGACGACGAGCGTGGTGTCGTCCTCGTCGATCACCGCGGGCGCCATGAACGCGGTGTCCGTGGCGGCCGCCCAGCGCGGCGTGCCGCCCGGCCCGACGCACACGAGCCCCGCGCCGAGCGTCGGCACGCGCACCGCGCCGTCGCGCCCGACCGCGATCGCCGCGTCGTCGTAGTGCCGGCTCCCGAGCTCGGCCCGCGCGCGGATCCGACCGCCCGCGTCGACGGCGAAGAGCACGCCGTCCGCGGTGGGGACCCAGATCGTTCCGTCGTCCGCGATCGCCGCGGGCCCCGACGCGCGCGCGCCGAGGCTCACCTGCCGCGCGAGCTCGCCCCGCGGCGAGAGGAGCACGAGCAGCCGGCCCGCGGGCACCGCGAGCACCCCGCGCCGCGCGCGCGTCACCGTCCCCGGAGTCCCGTCGGCGACGTCGGTCACGAACAGGCGTCGCAGGTTCGCGTCGAGCCGGTGCACGCGCCGCTCGATCGTCCCGATCACGACCGAGCCGTCGTCGAGCACCAGCGGCGCGCCGCGCACGCTGTCGCCGAGGAGGGTCGCGGTGCGCCGCACCACGCCGTCCGGCGACACGAGCACCACGAGGCCCTGGCGCGTCACCACGAGCACGTCGCCGGCGGGCGTGAGCGCGGGCGCGGCGGGGAGGCTCCAGTCCCCGACCGTCCAGCGGAGGACGCCGTGCGCGTCGAGCGCGACGAGGCCGTGATCGGTCGCGAGGTAGAGCGATCCGTCCGCGCCGATCGTGGGCCCGCGCGGGCGGCGCTGCGGGAGCTCGCGCTCCCAGATCCGGTCCGGGCGCGCCGCGCCGACGCGCCCGCGGAGCCGGCCCGCGCGATCGGGCCCGCCGCGCGCGCCGGGGTAGGGGTGGCGCGGATCGATCCCGTACGGGACCTCGACGTAGCGGCCGACCCGCACGGGGTGCGCGAGCGCGACCGAGCTCGCCAGCGACGCGAGCGCGAGGACGAGCGCGACGCGCCTCACGGCGACTCCGGCCCGTGCTCGACCCGCAGCGTGTAGCGGTGCTCCGGATCGTTGCCGACGCCCGCCTTCGGTCGGTGGGCCGAGACCTCGAAGCAGTACCGGCCCGTGGGGGCGTGCTCGAGCGCGTCGGTGCGCTCGCCCGCGCCGACGCCGTGCGCGTCGAACTCGGTGGCGCGGCCGGTCGTGCGATCGATCCGGCGCAGGACGAGATCGAGCGAGGCCACCGCCTCGAGGCGCGCGACCACGCTCGTGGCCTCGCCCTCGAGGCAGAACACGTCCTCGTCGCCGCCCCAGCCGACGAACCCGCGGACGGCGCCGTTCATCGCGATGGTCCCCGCGAGCTCGATCGAGTCGTTGACCTCGATCTCGTCGCCGTGCTCCGGCTCGACCACGCGCCACGCGACGGTGTACGGGTCGGACACGTTCTCGGCGGGGAGCCGCCCCGACTCCCAGAGCTCGCGAACGCGCAGGTAGTAGGTCGCGCCGTCGATCACGAAGTTCGGCACCGCCTCGGGCTGCCCCATCCCCGCGCTGTCGGCGACGAGGAGCGGCGCCGTGGTGATCCCCTCGCGGTAGAGCTCGAAGGTCACGTCCATGTTCGGGATCGCGCCGACGTCGATGCGCACCACGCGGCGCGCGCCGCCCGGGTTCCGGAGCTCGAAGATGTCCGCGTCGCTGCGCTCCTCGTCGAGCCGCTCGCCGAGGTACGCGGTGAGCTCGACCGCGGGCGGCAGCACGTTCGCCTCGGCCAGCTCGTCGTTGGGCTCGCGCTCGCTCGTCGAGACGTCGGCCACGCGGTTCCCCCACGCGTACGCCGCGCCCGCGACGAGGCCCGCGATCGCGAGGACCGCGAGGAGCACGCCGAAGAGGCTCCGGCGCCGCAGCCCGCGCTCGAACTCGTCGACGTCGACGCGCGTGGCGACGTGCCGCGCCCGGCCCGAGTCGCTCGGGATCGCGACGCCGCTCCCGAGCCGCAGCGACTCGAGCCCGCCGTCCTCGCCGATCGACTCGAGGTACTCGAGGAGCGCGTCGCGCAGCCCGTGCATCGTCTGGAAGCGATCCGCGGGGTTCTTGCGCATCGCGCGCAAGAGGATCTCGTCGGCCTCCTTCGGGATGTCGCGCTTGGGCGCGCGCTCGCTCGGCGGCTCGACGTCGTCGGTCAGGTGCATCGTCAGGACGCCGACCGGCGTCGTCGCCCAGAACGGCGGCACGCCCGTGAGCGCCTTGTACATCAGCGCGCCGAGCGCGTAGACGTCGCTCCGCTGATCGACGGGCTCGCCGCGGATGTGCTCGGGCGCCATGTAGTACGGCGTCCCGAGGATCGAGCCCTGCCGCGTGATGCTCTGCGCGCCCATCTCCTCCTGCTCGCGCAGCTTCGCGAGGCCGAAGTCGAGGACCTTCACGAAGTCGGGCACCGCGCTGCCCTCGATGAGCATCACGTTCTCGGGCTTGAGATCGCGGTGCACCACGCCGAGCTCGTGCGCCTGACCGACCGAGCCGCACACCTGCGCGCCGATCCGCGCGACGCGCGGGAACGAGAGCGGCCCGTCCTCCTTGAGGACCTGCCCGAGGTCGCGCCCCGGCAGGTACTCCATCACGAGGTACATCATCCCCTCGCTCTGCCCGAAGTCGAACACCTGCACGGTGTTCGTGTGATCGAGCCGCGAGACGAGCTCGGCCTCGCGCTTGAAGCGCTTGACCGTGTCCTTGTCGCGGGCGAGCGCTCCGTGGAGGAGCTTCATCGCCATGATCTTGCCGATGTTGACGTGCTCGACGCGGTAGACGACGCCCATCCCGCCGCGGCCGAGGAGCTCCTCCATGCGGTAGCGATCCGCGATCACGCGCCCGAGCAGCGGGTCGGCGTCGCCCTGCTCCTCGAAGGGCGCGTCCGCGCGGAACGGGTGGCCGCAGCCCGCGCAGTAGCGCGCGTCGGGCGCGTTGGGGCGATCGCAGAGCGCGCACGCGATCAGGCCCGCGGCCGACGGAGGGCGCGCCGGGCCGTACGGCGGCGGCACCGTGACGTGGGCCGAGTCGGCGCGGTCCGCCGGCTCCTCGTCGGTCCTCGCGTCGCGCGAGCGCGTCACTCCTCGCTCGGCAGGATGAAGATCGCGTCGACGCGCGGGACGGTGCGCACCTGCCCGCTCTGGGAGCGGAACTGCTGCTCGCCCGCCACCGTCCCGAGCACGCGCACGCGCGCGCGCCGCTCCACGTCGGTCGCCGCGGGGTACGTGACCCAGAGCGGGCACTGATCGCCCTCGGGGCAGTCGCGCACGAGGATCTGCACGATGCTCCCCCCGTTGCGCACGTCGACGTTGTAGACGAGCCCGTCGAAGCGCACGCGCTGGCCGCGGTAGGTCGCGGGGTTCTGCGAGATGCGCGCGTAGGTGAGCTCGGGGTTGTGCTGGAACGACGCGGCCTCGGCCTCGAGATCCGCGACGCGGCGGATCGTGACGCGCGCGAGCCGCGGCGCTCGCCCCGCGACGCGCGCGACCACGTCGACGGTGCGCTCGCCGACCTCGGGCACCGCGAGCGCGTGGACGAAGCGGCCCTCGCGCACGGGCACGTCGTGCCCGTCGACGG
>JAYRVK010000077.1:0-2420 GCA_041918555.1 Sandaracinaceae bacterium | reverse complement strand
CGCCTGCAACGACGTCGCGCTGATGATCGAGGAGGCGGACCTCGCGGCCGCGACCGAGCTCTACCGGCGCGCGTGCGAGGGCCGCGTCATCGTCGCGTGCACGAGCCTCGGCCGCCTCGCCGAGGGCCGCGAGGACTGGGCCGAGGCGCGCCGCGTCTACGGCGAGGCGTGCCAGGCGCGCGACGCCGAGGCGTGCGCGTCCCTGGGCCTGCTCCTCGAGCTCGGACGCGGCGGCCCCGAAGACCCGACGCGCGCCGCCGAGCTGTACGAGCGCGGCTGCACGGCCGGCGATCTCATCGGCTGCGTCAACCTCGCGGTGCTCCTCGAGGACGGCCGCGGCGTCGGGCAGAGCTACCCGCGCGCCCTCGAGCTCTCGCGGCGCGCCTGCGAGGGCGGCGAGGCCCTCGGGTGCAACAACCTCGGCCTGCTCCACGAGCGCGGGCACGGCGTGGCGCGGAACCTCGCGAGCGCCGCGCGCGAGTTCGGCCGCGCGTGCGACGCGGGGCTCCAGCTCGGCTGCGTCAACCTCGGCGTGCGCGCGCTCGAGGGTCGCGGCGGCGTGCCGCTCGACGTGGCCCGCGCGGTCGGCCTGTTCCGGGCCGCGTGCGAGGCCGGCGAGCTCTACGGCTGCACGCGCCTCGGGCTCCTGCACCGCGACGGAACCGGGGTGCGCCTCGACGAGCGGCGCGCGCGCCAGCTCTTCACGCAGGCCTGCGACGGCGGCGATCTGCGCGGCTGCAACAGCCTCGGCCACGCGATGCAGCACGGGCTCGGCGGGGCCACCGACCTCGAGGGCGGCGCGAGCCTCTTCGCGCAGGCCTGCGACCGCGGCCTCGCGGAGGCGTGCACGAGCCTCGGCGTCGCGGCGCTGAGCGGCCAGGGCGCGGCGCGCCACCCGGGCCGCGCGCGCGAGCTCTTCCTGCGGGCGTGCCAGCGCGGCGATCTCCTCGGCTGCAACAACCTCGGCTCGCTGCTCGAGACCGGCCAGGGCGTGCGCCGCGACGTGCACGAGGCGGTGCGCCTCTACCAGGTCGCGTGCGAGGGCGGCGAGCCGCGCGCGTGCTTCAACCTCGGGCGCGCGCACGAGCGCGGGCTGCTCGGCGGCGAGCCGAACGTCACCGCCGCGCAGGGGCTGTTCCGCCGCGCGTGCGAGATGGGCTTCACGGCCGCGTGCAGCCGCGCGGCCGGACCCGCCGCGGAATAGGCCTCGCCGAGCGGCTGGCGAGGCGTACTTCCGGGGCGAGATGACCGCGAACGCCCACGACCTCGCCTTCGATCCGCACCGCGCGCCCCTCGAGGCCGTGTGGGCGCGGCTCGCGTCGTCGCCCGAGGGCCTCGACGACGCGCAGGTCGCCGCGCGGCTCGCCCACGAGGGCCCGAACGTCCTCTCGGAGGCCCGCCCCGCGCCGCTCGCGCTCCGGCTCGGGCGCCACCTCGTCCATCGCTTCGCGGTCCTGCTCTGGGTGGGCGCCGCGCTCGCGCTCGTCGGCGAGCGCTTCAGCCCCGGCGAGGGTATGGCGCTGATCGCGGCGGCCCTCGTCGTCGTCGTGCTCGTCAACGCGGCGTTCACGTTCTTCCAGGAGTCGCGCGTCGAGCGCGCGATGGCCGCGTTCCGCGGGATGCTCTCGCCGCGCGCGCGCGTCCTGCGCGGTGGCGCCGAGGTGGAGATCGATGCCGCCGAGGTCGTCGCGGGCGACGTCCTGATCCTGCGCGAGGGCGATCGGGTCGCGGCGGACGCGCGCCTCTTCGCGGCGAACGCGCTCAAGCTCGACCACAGCCCCCTGACCGGCGAGTCCGAGCCGCAGCTCCGCACGACGGCGTGCGCCCACGGCGCTCGGCTCGACGCGCGCAACCTCGTGTTCTCGGGGACCCTCGTGACCACCGGCACCGGCAAGGCCGTGGTCTACGCGACCGGCAACCACACCGAGCTCGGGCGGATCGCGGGCGTCGTGCGCGAGACGCGCCGCGTCGACACCCCGATCCACGAGGAGCTGCGCCACTTCATCCGCGTCATCAGCGCGATCGCGATCGGCCTCGGGATCGCGTTCTTCGCGGCGGGCTGGGCGGTCGGGAACCCCTTCTGGACGAACCTCGTCTTCGCGATCGGGATCCTCGTCGCGAACGTCCCCGAGGGGCTGCTCCCGACGGTGACGCTCGCGCTCGCGATCGCCGGCCGCAAGATGGCGAAGCGGAACGCGCTCCTCAAGACGCTGGAGAGCGCGGAGACGCTCGGCGGCACCACGGTCGTCTGCACCGACAAGACGGGGACGCTCACGCGCAACGAGATGCGCGTGACCGAGCTGGTGGCGGCGCTCGGGGGAGCGCTCGACGGACCGACCGAGCGGCGCGCCCAGCTCGTGATGGCCCTGTGCAACAACGCGACGCCGACCGCGGGGGACCCCACCGAGATCGCCCTGCTG
>JAYRVK010000076.1:0-2047 GCA_041918555.1 Sandaracinaceae bacterium | reverse complement strand
CGCCACGGTGATCGTGACGCCGAGGTCGTTCTCGCCGCTGGCGCGGTCGATCAAGGGGGCGCCGCCGCGGCGGGTCGCGAGCGCGATCGCGTACGCGGTCACGTCCGGTCGCTGCGCGTCGGGGAGCCACAGGTGGAGCGCGTACGCGCCGCTCGGCGGGGCGGGCGCGAGCGCGCGCACGGTGATCGCTTCGCCGGGCGCCCACTCGGAGAGCTCCGCGCCTTCGACGGGGTCCAGGACGATCGGCTCGCCACTGCCCCGCAAGACGACGTGCGCGCTGCGGGGCTGGTGGAGGCGCGACCAGCCGGTGTTCCGGAGGTGCAGCGTGACGGTCAGCGCCTCGCCCGCGCGGACGGTCGGGGGGTACTCGACCGACTCGAGCTCGAAGCGGTAGCCGAGGCGGCGGCGCACCTCGTCCCAGCAGCCGCCGGCCTGCCACGTGGCGCGCGCGTCCTCGGCGTAGCCGCCGTGGAGGTAGCTCATGTGGAGCGCGCCGGGCTCGGACGCCGCGCCGACCAGGTTCGCGCAGTCGCGCCAGCGCTCGGCGCCGTCGCCCGTCGGGCAGGTCTCGCCGCCGAACGGGGCCTCGCGGGTGAGGGCCTCCGCCCACGCGCGCGCCTCCTCGCTCGAGGCGAAGTTCGAGGGGTTGCCGTCCTCGAAGTTCGAGTACGTGCCGTAGTCCGAGCCGTTCGTCATGAAGCAGTCGTTGTAGAGGCCGACGCGCGCGCTCGGATCCGCGTCGACGATCTCGCGCGCGAAGAGCGGGCGGCGCAGGCCGACGAAGCGGTCGACGCCCGCGGCCGCGTACGCGTCGAGGACGTGCCGCAGGAACGCGCGGCGCGCGGCGGGATCGACGAGCACCGGCGCGGTCGAGGCCGCGTGGCCCGCGTGGTTCCACTCGCCCCAGCGGCCGAGGTAGCCCGCCTCGACGAACGCGATCACGTCGAGGTGCTCCGCGAGCATCGCGGCGATCGCGTCGACGTGCGCGCGCATGCGCTCGGCGGTGTCGGCCTGGAACACGCCGCAGCCGTTGAGCACGCCGCCGCTCGAGGCCGCGTCGTAGCGCGGGCGGAAGAGCACCTGGCGGCCCGCGTCGCGGTGCTCGGCGAGGCGCGCGGCGTAGTCGGCGAGGACCGCGCTCGTCGCCGGGTCGCCCGCGCCCGCCCACACGAGGTCCTCGTCGCAGTGCGGGCCGAGGTACAGCCACTCCGCGACGAGCACGTGCGGGTCGCTCGCGTCGGGCGACCAGTAGTAGATGCCGCGCGCGGGGTTGAGCAGATCGGGATCGTCGTCGGGCGCGTAGTCGGAGTCCGTGACGGTGACCGCGGGGCTCGCGTCGGGGAGCGCCGCGTCGCGCGCGATGGCTCCGTCGAGCGGGATCTCCCCGTCGGGCCGGGTCGCGCCGTCGAGCGCGCCCGCGTCGGTCGCGCCCGCGTCGGCAGGGCTCGTCTCGTCGCAGGCGGCGAGCGCGAGCGCGGCGAGGAGCGCGAGGCGAGGGTGCGGGCTCGTCATGAGCGCCCAGGGTAGCGGCTCCGGGCCCGCGAGTGGTACGACCCCCCCGATGGGCGAGCCCGCGACGTGGAAGGTGTGCAGCGCGTGTCGCAAGCCGATCGGCTTCGACCGTGTCTACTTCGCTTGCAGTGTGTCGACGTGCAACCGCAGCCGGACGGCGCTGTTCTTCTGCAGCGTCGACTGCTGGGACGCGCACGCCGCCGGCGCGCGCCACCGCGACGCGGGCGCGGTCGAGAAGCGCTCTCCGAAGGCGTGAGGTCGCGCGTCAGGGCGCGGGCGGGAAGAGGCGCGCGAGCTCGAGCTCGATCGCCTCGAACGGCGGGATCCGCGCGATCGCGTCGTCGGCGTAGCTGCCGCGCAGCCTCCATCCGTCGCCCTCGAGCACGAACGCCTCGAGCGTGCGCTCGACCGGATCGACGAGCCAGTAGAACGGGACGCCGTCGCGCGCGTAGAGACGGGACTTGGCGACTCGGTCGTGCCGCGCGTTGCTCGGCGAGAGCACCTCGCAGGTCCAGTCCGGGCGCACCGTGATCGG
>JAYRVK010000075.1:0-2617 GCA_041918555.1 Sandaracinaceae bacterium | reverse complement strand
GCGCTCGACCTCGCGCGCGAGCACGAGCGCCGCGTCGGCCCCGGGACCCTCGCGCAGGAGCGCGAGGTCGTGGCGATCGACGCGCTCGCTCGCCTGGGCCGCGACGCGGAGGCCCGCGCGCGCGCGGACGCGTTCCGCGCGCGCTGGCCGCGCTCGGCGCACCTGCGACGCATCGAGGTGATCCTCGAGTGACGGAGCTCAGCCGGGGACGGAGGGCACCTCGTGACGGAGGTCGGGGTCTCCGTGGACGAACTTCAGGCACAGCGTGCCCTGGACCTCGCCCGCGTCCGGGTCGACGGCGCAGATGGAGGTCCGGCTCTCCTCGTCGAGCGTGAGGCCCGCCGCCGCGAGCGCGCGCTCGAGCGCCACGAGCCGCGTCGCGTCGACCTCGAAGCCGAGCGTCGTCGAGAGCCCCGAGAAGAAGTGGACGTCGGTGATCCAAGCGTGCGCCTCGATGAATGCGTCGCGCACGCGCGCGGTGACGGCGACGCGGTCGCCCCGCGCGAGAGCGGACAGCCGCACGTAGCGGCGCTCGAGGAAGGCCCACCTCACGACCCGAAGGTAGACGCGGCTCGTCAGCGGACCACGTACACCGGGCACGGCGCGTGGCGGACCACGCGCTCGGTCACGCTCCCGACGAGGAAGCGCTCGAGCCGGGTCCGCCCGTGCGACGCGATCACGATCAGCGACGCGTCGAGCTCCGCCGCGAGGCGGCAGATCGCCTCGGCGGGGCTCGCCCCGCGGACGAGCGCGATCTTGATGTGGCCGAGCCCCGCGAGCTGGGTCTCCCGCACGCGATCGAGGTGCTCGTGGACCGCCGCCTCGAGCTCGGCGTCCTCGGGGTGCGGCTGCGCCAGCTCCCCCGCGCCGACGTGGAGCCTGCCGACGGAGACCACGTGGACCAGCGTCGCGGATCCTCCGAGCCGGCTGAGGAGGCTCGCCGCGCTCTCGACGGCCCTCGAGGAGGCGTCGGAGAAGTCCACGGGGATGAGGAGGTGTCGGGTGTCCACGCCGAGCCCGAGGATAGCCGGCCCGCGCGAAAAAAGACGCCTCGCGATCAGAACCCGCGCGCGGGGCCCCCACCCACCGAGCATGAAGCCAACGACCGCGCTCCTCATCCTGCTGTCGGCCGCCGCTCCGTCGCTCGCCTGCGCGGACGACGACCGCTCGTACGACGACTTCCACGCCTTCGAACGCGAATTCGCGTTCGCGCTCTACGGCACCGCCCACACCGGCTCGTACCAGGCCGCCGGCCTCGGCGGCCGGCTCCGCTGGCAGCCGTTCGCGGACGACGTCCCCTTCGGGGTCGAGACCTACCTGGAGGTCACGCTCGTCGACTGGCCCGGCGAGGGCTTCCGGCACGACTACCCCAACGGCTTCAACCTCTTCGTCCCCATCCGGTTCGGCGACCTCCGCCTGCGCGTGTTCTGCGGCTTCTGCAGCATCCTGAGCTTCGTCGAGCCCACGCAGGAGGGCTCGCCGCGCGCCGACGACGTGATGCTCGGGGCGCACGCGGGCGCCGGCGCCGAGTGGGCGCTGCACTCGATGGCCAGCCTGTTCCTCGACGCGCAGTTCAACGGCTACGCCGGCCACGACCGCTCCTCCGGGGGCTGGACCGGCGGGCTCGACGAGGAGTTCAACTTCTTCTGGAACGTGCAGGCCAACCTCGGCGTGCAGTTCCACGCCGGCCGATGAGCGCGCGACTCACGGCGATCGCGCTCGCCCTCGCCGCGGGGTGCGCCCCGGCCGCGAGCGATCCGCTGCCTCTGGGTGCCGAGTCGGCCGCGTGCGGCGGCTGCCACGAGGCGCACTACGACGAGTGGACGATCTCCTCGCACGCAGGGGCGGCGCGCTCCCCGATCCTCGAGGCCATGCTCCCCGAGGTCGAGGCCGCCTGGGGCGCAGCCGCGCGCGACGTCTGCACCGGCTGCCACTCCCCCGGGCACGCCGACGGTGACGACGCCATCGGCTGTATCTCCTGCCACGCCGCCACGGGCAACCACGCCGAGCGCGACGGAGCCCTCGTAGTCAATCCGTCGCGCGGGATCGCGGGCCCCCTCTCGGACCCCGCCCCGACCGTCGCCCACGCCGCCGCGCCGAGCGGCGACTTCCTCGCGTCGCCGAGCCTGTGCGGCACCTGCCACGAGCTGACCGGTCCGAACATCGTGCGGGAGCCGACCCTGACCGAGTACCTCGCCTCGCCCGCCGCCGCCGCCGGCCGCACCTGCGCGGACTGCCACCTGCCCGAGGGGGGGGCGCGCCCGCTCACCAACGAGCCGGACGCGGTGCCCCGCGCCGTGCGCTCGCACCGCTTCGTCGGCTTCGATCCCCCGTGGGGGGCCGCGCCCGAGGAGGCGGCCCGGGCCGCCGAGCGCACGCGTGCGCTGCTCGCGGACGCGCTCGCCCTTCGCGTCGCACCCGAGACCGGCGCCGTACGGGTCACCGTGGCCAACGTCGGGGCCGGCCACTCGGTACCGACCGGCGCGACGTTCCTGCGCGATCTCTGGGTCGACGTCGAGGTCGACGGCCGCGTCGTCGCCTCGCGCGTGCTCGTGCTGGGCGAAAAGCCCCAGCGCGAGGCGACGCCGGTGCCCCTGCTGTGGCAGGCCGACCACGT
>JAYRVK010000074.1:0-20069 GCA_041918555.1 Sandaracinaceae bacterium | reverse complement strand
CGACGCGCTCATCCGCGACGGCCACACCTCGCCGCAGATGCTCCCCGGCGCGGCCGCGCCGGCGGCGCAGCCCGCCGAGCCCCCCCCCGACCAGGTCTACCAGATCCCGGTCCCGCGCAACGCGCCGAGCCGCGGCCCGGCGAACGCGCCGGTCACCATCCAGCTCTTCAGCGACTTCCAGTGCCCCTTCTGCTCGCGCATCGGCCCGACGCTCGAGCAGGTCGCGGAGCGCTTCCCCACGCAGGTCCGCATCGTCTGGCGTGACTACCCGCTCCCCTTCCACCAGGAGGCGATGCCGGCGGCCGAGGCGGCCCGCGAGGTGTTCGCGCAGGGCGGCGCCACGAAGTTCTGGGCCTACCACGACCTCCTCTTCCAGAACCAGCGCGCGCTCTCGCGCGAGAACCTCGAGCAGTACGCGCAGCAGGTCGGCGGGATCGACATGAACCGCTTCCGCGCCGCGCTCGACAACCAGACCCACCGCGCCGCCGTCCAGGCGGACATGCAGGCGGTCCAGACCGCCGGCGCCCGCATCGGCACGCCGAGCGCCTTCATCAACGGCCGCCTGCTCCAGGGCGCGCAGCCCTTCCCCGCCTTCGAGGCGGCGATCAACCGCGCGCTCGAGGAGTAGCCCTCCTCGCAGACGCTCGATGAGCGTCGGGGCCGCCTCTCTTCGCGAGGGGCGGCCCTTTCCAATTCCGCTCACCCGAGTGGTGAAGGCGAGCGGCGACAATGCAACCAAGGCCGCTTCTACTGTCGCGAAACATCTCGGGCGTGCGTTCGATAGAGTAGCTGCGGTATGGCCCTCAGCAGACCATTCCTCTTCGGTTGCGATCCGCTGTTCGCGGTCGATCCCTCGGTGAGGTACCAACCCCCCCGGGCAGTGCCCGGGCAGGGTCGGGTCCACTTGCGCACCGTGCACCTGACGCGGCGAGGCGACGGGGCAGGCCACCGCATCGTCGACACGGGCGACTCACTTCCGTACTTCTCGAGCGTCACTCCCCTCACCACCGGCCTGGGGCGACGTCGACGGTCTCTTCATCGAGTGCGGTAGCCTGACCGCCGACACGATGTTCTTCGTCGTCACCTGGAAGTGGTCGTGGTTGCCGAACATCGATCCTCATGCGCCTGGCGCCTATGCATTCGACGAGGACGAAGTGACCACGAGCGTGTTCCCCGGGCTGACGCCCTCGGGCGCGCTGGTCGACGAGGCATCGGCGCCGCGTCGACCGGGGACACAGCCCGCAGAGACCCCGACCGGCTCGAGCGACCGAAGGGTTGAAGCGGTCGCCGACGATCCGGCGGGCCTGACCGCGCTCCGGGCCGTCGCCCATGCGCCGCACGGTGGGGGCAATGGCGTGGTCGTCCTCCCGGTGGCACGCCGCGAGCGGACGCGCTCGGACGCGACGCGCCTGCGGGCGAACGGCCGTCCGTTCGCGCGCCTGAGGGCGGCGGTCCAGCTGCAGCTTCGCGATGGAGTGCGTGTACCGGAGGTCCCCGTGGAGATCGCGCTCGATCCCGCCGACTCGGACCCCGTGCTGAGCTCCGACCCGTGAGGCCGACTCTGCGCAGGCCGCCGACCATCGCGGGCGTGGCCATGGTCGTCTCGCTGCTCGCCGGATCCCCCGCGAGGGCCCAGGAGCGCGGGCCACCGCCGATTCCTCGGGATTGCCGTGTGATCGTGCTGGACCAGGCGCTCCTCGCGACGGACGAGGGTTTCCTACGGACCCACTTCGGGCTGTTCGCGATGATGCTGCTGGCGCGCGAGACGACGTTCGGCATCGCCCTGGCCGACGCTGACTCGTGCGTGATGACGCTGCAGTACCGAGCGGACCACTCTTTCCTCTGGTTCTGCTGCGCTCTCCTTTTGGTGATCGTCCCCCTCACCCTCTGGGCACGCTCCCGCCGCCAGGTTCGTTGCGTGCTCCACGGCCGAGCCCACGTCCCCGGGCTCCGGGATCCCGGGGCGGGCTGGTCGGCGCAAGTTCCCTTGCGCTTCTTCGGTCACTGGGAGGTGGGCGCCATCCACGTGCGAAGGATCGGACGCCTCATCCTCTGCACGTCCGACCAGGAGATGACGGCCTGCAAGCCGCAGAGGCGTGGCCACCGTCGCGGTCGATGGCTCCTCGTCGGGTTCGGATCGATGGTGCGGGCGGGCGAGCGCTGCTTCGTCTTCACCGACGAGGCCTGGGCCGCTTCCGTCGATGCCAACGCGGTGCGGGAGAGGCTGGCAAACGCGGAGCCGCCGCAGACGACCCTCGGATCGGCCGACTGGCGTGGACTTCTCACGAGCGTCGTTGCGGCCGTCCTGATCACGAGCCTCGCCCTCGGCGCGACGCACGCAGCTGCGCAGCTGTCGTTCTTCCTCGCCAAGCGTGAGGGCTTCAGCGCGATGAGCATCGGTCTCGGCGCATTGGCGATCGCCACCCTGCGATGGGTGAGCTGCGGCAGGAGGCGCGCGCCGCACACCGTCCGACCCCCGAACGCAAGAGTCCCCCTCGCGCACGGGGTGAGGACGAGTAGTGCGTGCCCGACACCCGCAGGGGCCGGCGCGGCGAGACCGACAGGGGCTCGCCGCGTGCGGAGCGTTCCTACCGCGCAGCGGGCTCGCGAAGCCGCCGGCGGAGACCCGCGCACCAAGGGTTCGAAACTCGCACGGGCATTCCTCGGCTCCCCATGCCATCAAGCGGCGTGCGCTCGACGCTGCTCCTCGCGCTCACCCTCGCCGCCTGCGGCGGCCCGTCGTCGCCGACCTCGATCGGCGGCGCGCGCGCCATCCCGGGACCATGGGGCGAGCACCCCGAGCTGCCGCGCGTGGCGGTGCCGCTCGACGACCGCCCCGGCCGCGGCGCCGCGGCGCCGCTCGTGACGCTCGTGGTGTTCACCGACTTCGAGTGCCCGTTCTGTCAGGGGATGGCCGCGGTGTTCGATCGGCTGCTCGCCGCGCACCCGGACGAGCTGCGCGTGCATCACCGGCACTTGCCGCTGCCGATGCACGAGCACGCGGTCGACGCGGCGATGGCCGTCGAGGAGGCGCGCGCGCAGCGCGGCGAGGCCGGCTTCTGGGCGATGCACGACGCCATCCTCGCCGCGCCGGGCGAGCTCGGGCCCGAGGCGCTCGCCGCGCACGCGGCGACCCTCGGGCTCGACCCCGCCGCGTTCGCGAGCGCGCTGCGGTTCCAGTCGCACGCGGGCCGCGTCGAGGACGATCTCATGGTCGCCGATCGGGTCGGCGCGCGCGGGACGCCGACCTACTTCCTCAACGGGCGCATCGTGCTCGGCGCGCTGTCGTTCGCGGAGCTCGACGCGCTCTTCGAGCAGGAGGCCGCGCTCGCGCGCGAGGCGATCGCGCGCGGGATCGCGCGCCCCGATCTGTACGCGGCCGCGTTGCGCGAGTCTCTCGAGCGCGCGCCGAGCCGCGCCGAGATGGCCGCGGCGCGCGCGCGGCGGCGGCTCGACCGGCGGGTGCTCTACGCCGTGCCGATCGAGGGGCGGCCGATGCGCGGCCCGGCCGAGGCCACGGTCACCATCGTGATGTTCAGCGACTTCGAGTGCCCGTGGTGCGCCGACGTGCTGCCGACCCTCGCGGCCCTCGACGCGCGGTACCCGGGCCGGCTGCGCTACGTCTTCCGGCACAACCCGCTGCCCGGGCACCGGAACGCGCGGCCCGCCGCGGCCGCGGCGATGGAGGCCTACGCGCAGCAGGGCGACGAGGGCTTCTGGCGCATGCACGACCTGCTCGTCGAGAACCGACGCGCGCTCTCGCGCCACGACCTCGCGGTCTACGCCGAGGAGCTCGGGCTCGATCTCGCGCGCTTCGAAGCGGCGCTCGCGGACGGAACCCACGAGCCCGCGATCGACGCGGACATGACGCTCGCGTACCGGCTCGGCGCGCGCTCGACGCCGACCTTCTACGTCAGCGGGCGGCTGATCGAGGGCGCCGTCGAGGAGGAGGTGTTCGCGGTCGCGGTCGAGGACGCGATCGAGCGCGCCGACGCCGCGCTCGCGGCCGGGACGCCGCGCGCGGAGCTCTACGACGCGCTCCTGCGCGACGCCGCGCCGGACGCCGTCTACCGGGAGGACGGGGCGCCAAACCCCTAGAAACGTGGGCTCGCGCGTCGATTGACACCCCGATCTGCCCGACCTATGGTGCGTCGCCTTATTTCCCGAGGGGTGCGAGATGGCGAGGCCTATGGCGGCGGCACGCAGCACGAAGGCTCCGATGGTCGAGGAGCTCCACTTCAAGAGCGACAGCGCGTTCTTGTGTCTCCTCCTGAACCGCCGTATCGGGTTCATCCGCGTGATCGACTTCCGCTCGGGGGCGCTGCCCGCCAAGCGCCTCTTCATCCAGTCCGTCGCGAAGCGCGAGGGGCTCGAGAAGGTGATCACCCTCGTCGAGAAGGACGAGGTCTCGTCGTGGACCCGCGTCGGGTTCGTGCGCGAGGGGACCATCCCGGGCTTCTACAAGCGCAGCGACGGCCACCTCTGCGGCTGCCTGATCAACGACAAGACCGCCTCGCTCGAGATCGGCGCAGAGTCGGTGCGCCTCGCCGACCGCACGGTCGCGCACGGGAAGAAGAACGCCAAGGAGGTCCCCGACGACCTCTCGATGGTCACGGTGACCCCGGTCGAAGAGGCCGTCGCGCTCAAGGCGCGCGACGAGGTCTGGAAGCGCGACAAGGGCCTCAACTCGTTCGACGACTTCGGGCGCGAGGCCTCGCGCATCTTCGTCGAGGCGACGGCGAAGCGCGGACGGCCGAACTACGTCTCGGCCGAGTTCCAGGACTGCTTCGGGCACTCGCTCGTGGAGTTCCTCCGCCCGCCCGAGGACGACCTCGACGTGATCGCGTGCACCGCGGGCCTGCGCCAGCTCTGCCAGCAGCTCGAGGACCGCGGGATCGTCAGCGCGTTCGGCTTCGCGCCGAGCGACGACATCGGGATCGCGACGACCTACTCCGCGACCGGGTTCCGCAAGACCGGGCTCCTCGCGGGCGGCATCTACTCGAGCGGCGAGCGCAAGGACGCGATCCTCTGGACGCGCAAGCTCGTCAACCCGACCGACGAGGAGTGAGTCGGGCCTCGGAATAAGTCCTCCGCGCCGCGGCTTGTCGGGCCAAAGGGATCGGCGGTAGTCTCGGCGCGCGCTGCGCTCGCTTCCGTCGATGCGCGGTGAATCCGAGGAGGCGAATGCGCACGCGAGAGGACATCGAGGCCTACCTGAATCGGTCCAACCATCCGCACAAGGAGGTCGCGGAGGGCACGTGGCTCGTCTCCGACCCCTCGGACGCGCGCGACAGCATCGTGGTCCGGGTGACCGACGGGCTGGTCATCTTCCGGATGAAGGTGCTGGAGCTCGCCAAGGTCGCCGAGGGCAGCAAAGCGCACCTGTACGAGTCGCTCCTGCGCTTCAACGCGGAGGACATGGTGCACGGCGCCTACGGGATCGTGGACGGCGACCTCGTGATCGTGGCCACGCTGCGGCTCGAGAACCTCGACTTCAACGAGTTCTCCGGGACCCTCGACGACTTCTCGATGGCGCTCACCAAGCATTACCCCCAGCTCCGCGAGCTCGTCGCGGAAGGCGCCTGAGGAGGACACCGAACATGGGATTCTTCGGCCGTCTCGCGACCCTCATCAAGAGCAACTTGAATGATCTGATCAGCAAGTCGGAAGACCCCGAGAAGATGCTGAATCAGGTCATCGTCGACATGAATCAGCAGCTGGTCGAGGCGAAGAAGCAAGTCGCCGTGGCCATCGCCGACGAGAAGCGCCTCCAGAAGCAGTACAACAACGAGAAGAGCGTCACGGACGACTGGCACAAGAAGGCCATGCTCGCCGTGCGCGCCGGGGACGACGAGCTCGCGAAAGAGGCGCTCACCCGCAAGAAGGAGCACGAGTCGCTCGCGATCTCGTTCGAGGACCAGTGGCGCAAGCAGCAGGTCGCGGTCAATCAGCTGAAGACCGCGCTCCGCGCGCTCAACAACAAGATCGAAGAGGCCAAGCGCAAGAAGAACGTGCTGATCGCGCGTCAGCGCCGGGCCGAGGCGATGAAGTCCATCCAGGAGACCATGAGTGGTCTCTCGGACAACTCCGCCTTCGAGACCTTCGATCGGATGGCCGAGAAGATCGATCAGATCGAGGCCGAGGCCGAGGCGGGCGCCGAGCTCAGCGAGGAGTACACCGGCGACGTCCTCAAGCAGAAGTTCAACCGGCTCGAGGCGACCGCCGGGGCCGACGCCGACCTCGAGGCGCTCAAGCGCGAGATGGGGCTCGTCCAGGAGGAGGCCCCGCAGGTCGCGGCGCGCGTCGAGGAGGCGGCCGCCGAGGGCGACATGGACGCCGAGGAGATGGCCGAGCTCGAGGCCGCGCTCGAGGAGCTCAAGCGCCGCGAAGAGATGAGCAAGGGCTGAGGTTCGTTTTCCTCGGCCGCTTGACCGAGGCGATCGTGCGCCTCACTTTTGGGCCCGATGCCGACGTACGAGTACGCGTGCGGCGCCTGCGGTAACCAGTGGGAGAAGGAGCAGCGGATCTCCGAGGCTCCGGTTCGCAAGTGCCCGAAGTGTGGGAAGGCGAAGGCCCAGCGCCTGATCAGCGGGGGGAACTTCATCCTCAAGGGGGACGGGTGGTACGCCGACCTCTACCACAAGCCGGCGAAGAAGAAGTCCGAGGGTGGCGAGAGCGCGCCGAGCGCGGAGCCGCCTTCGAGTGAAGCCTCCGCGAGCGAGACCAAGGGCGCCGAGGCCAAGCCCGAGAAGAAGGCCGAGAAGAAGAAGAAGAAGGCCTCCACCGACGCGGCCTGAGCGCCCGCTACGCCGGGGACAGGTAGCTCATCTGGATCGTCCGCACCCCGCTCCCGCCGAAGTCGACGTCGGCGCGCGCGGGGATCGTGGGCTTGATCGACACGATGCGGCCCACGCCGAACTTGCCGTGGCGCACGCGCATCCCGACGTACGCGCCGCCCGTCTCCGAGCCCTCGGAGCGGTCGACGTAGGAGTCGCCGGGGGCGACCCGCGGGGGCACGGGGCGATCGCGGCGCAGCGGGAGGGGACGCGACACGGGCGGTCGGGACGCGCCGCGGCTCGCGCGCGCGGGCCAGCTCACGTCGGCGGGAGGCAGCTCGTCGAGGAAGCGCGAGGGCACCATGAAGCGCACGTCGCGCCCGAACAGCCGGCGCGTCTGCGCGAACGTCAGGAGCAGACGCTCCTCGGCCCGCGTCAGCGCGACGTACGCGAGGCGGCGCTCCTCCTCGAGGGACTCGTCGTCGAGCGGCTCCTGCGAGCGACGGAACGGGAACGTGTCCTCCTCGAGCCCGGCCACGATCACGACCGGGAACTCCAGGCCCTTGGCTGCGTGCACGGTCATCAGGGTGAGCTTGGGATCGTCCGCGTCGTCGCCGCGCTCGCCGGTGTCGAGGGTCACGCGCTCGAGGAACCCGGCGAGGTCGAGCTCGGGCTCGTCCTCCTGCGCGAGCTGGATCGCGCCGAGGAGCTCCTGCACGTTCTCGAGCCGCGCGTCGGCGTCCGGCGAGTCCTGGTCCTTCAGCCACGCCTCGTACCCGCTGTCGGCGAACACCGCGTAGCCGATCGCCGCGAGCTTCGCGCCACCGTCCCGTAGCGCCGCGAGCGCGTCGAGGAGCGCCACGAACCCGCCGAAGCGCTTGGCGCCCGCACCACCGCCGGCGACCGTCGCGCGCATCGCCTCGAGCACGCCCTGGCCGCGGCGCGCCGCGAGGTCGAGGAGGGCCTCGACCGACTTCTTCCCGATCCCGCGCGAGGGCACGTTGAGGACTCGCAGGAGGCTCACGTCGTCGGCGGGGTTCGCGAGGACGCGCAGGTACGCGAGCACGTCCTTGATCTCCGCGCGATCGTAGAAGCGCATGCCCCCGACGATCCGGTAGGGCACGTTCGCGCGGCGGAGCTCGTCCTCGAAGACGCGCGATTGGGCGTGGATCCGGTAGAAGAGCGCGATCTCCTCGAGCGTCCGCCCGGCGCGCCGCAGCTCCGCGACCGCGTGCACCACGAGCTCGGCCTCGCGCCGCTCGTCGTCGCACGCGAGCACCGTGATGGGAGGGCCCTCGGGGTTCTGCGTCCAGAGCTCCTTGGGCTCGCGGTCCTTGGCCCGCGTGATGATCGCGTTGGCGGCCCGCAAGACCCGTTGCGTCGAGCGGTAGTTCTGCTCGAGCTTGATCGTCTGCGCGTCCGAGAACTCCTTCTTGAAGTCGAGGATGTTCCGGCGGTCGGCGCCCCTCCAGCCGTAGATCGACTGGTCGTCGTCGCCGACCACCGTGACCTGCCGGTGCGACGCCGCGAGCGCGCGCACGAGCCGGTACTGCGCGCGGTTGGTGTCCTGGAACTCGTCGACGAGCAGGTGCTTGAAGCGCCCCGCGAGCTGCGCCCGCAGCGCGTCGTCGGTCTCGAGGGCGACCACCATCCGATAGATGAGATCGCCGAAGTCGAGCGCGTTCGCCGCGCGCATGCGCTCCTCGTAGCGCTGGTAGACCCGCTGGATCGGCTCGTCGAAGACGCTCTCGACGAGCATCTGGTCCGGCCCGCGCACCTCCTGCTTCTCGGCCGCGATGCGGTGCGCGACGCGCTTCGGATCGTAGCGCTTCTCGTCGAGCGACAGCTCGGCGAGGGTCCGCTTGATCATCGCGCGGGTGTCCGCGTCGTCGTAGATGGTGAAGTCGCGGCCGATCCCGATCTCGGCCGCATGCTTGCGCAGGAGCCGCGCGCAGGTCGCGTGGAACGTGCCGACCCAGAGATCGCGGGCCGGTGGGCCGATGAGGCGCGACAGCCGCTCGCGCATCTCGGCCGCGGCCTTGTTCGTGAACGTGACCGCGAGGACGTTCCACGGCGCGACCCCGTGCTCGGCGACGAGGTGGGCCACCCGGTGCGTGATCACGCGGGTCTTCCCGCTCCCGGCGCCCGCGAACACGACCAGCGGGCCGCCCTCGTGGAGCACCGCGCGCCGCTGCGGCGGGTTGAGGCCGGCGAGGCCCGGCGCGTCCACTGATTCGATGTTCACGGAGCCGTCAGGCTAGCAGACGCCCGGCGGGGCGCGCGTGCTACAAATCGTGCGATGAAACCGGCGCCCGAGGACGACGCCCCGACCTCGGACGAGGAGGCGCCGGGGTTGAATGAAGCCTCGGCGCCGGCGTCCAACCGGGCGACGGACTCGGTCGACGATCGGGAGCTCGTGGAGCGGGTCCAGGAGGGAGACCAAGACGCCTTTCGGATCCTCTTCGACCGGTACCACCGCCGTGCCCACGCCGTCGCGTTCGGGGTCGTCAAGAACCACCAGGACGCGGCCGACGTCGTGCAGGACGGGTTCGTCAAGGTCCACCGCCACATCGGGCAGTTCCAGGGCTCGAGCAGCTTCTACACCTGGCTCTATCGGATCATCATGAACCTCGCCATCGACCACGTGCGGCGACGCAAGAACGCGAAGGGCGTCGAGTACGACGACGGGGTCGGGCGCGAGGCGGACGAGATCGCGGGCGACGGCACGTTGCTCCCGCGCATCCTCGACGCCAACCCTTCGAAGACCGTGATCCGCCGTGAGCTGCTCGAGAAGATCCAGGCCGCCCTCGACGAGCTACCCGAATACCACCGCGCCGTGATCGTGCTGCGCGAGATCGACGGGCTCTCGTACGAGGAGATGTCCGAGGTGCTCGAGGTGCCCAAGGGCACGATCATGAGCCGCCTCTTCCACGCCCGGAAGAAGATGCAGTCCGCCTTGAGCGAGTACATGCAGGGAGATCTCGACATCGAGGAGTGACCATGACCGAGCCGAACCTCGACGAGACGCTTCAGCGCTACTTCGATGGGGACCTGCCCCCCGCCGAGGCCGACGCGCTGCGCGCGCGCCTCGACGGCGACGCGGAGCTGCGCGCCAAGCTCGCGGGCCTCGAGCAGCTGCGCACGCTGCTGCGCGCGGCGCTCGCGCCCGAGCACGTCGAGGCGCCCGACGCGGAGGCGATGTTCGCGAAGATCCAGGCGTCGATCACGGAGGCCCCCGCCGCCGCGGCCGCGAGCCCGCCGGGGCTGCGCGTCCTCCCAGGCGGCAAGCAGGACGAGGCCTCGGCACCGGCCGCGCCCGCGTCGCGCGTGCCGGTGTGGCTCGGTCTGGCTGCGATCGGGCTGGCCGCCGCCGCCGCGCTGTATCTCTTCGTGCTCCGCCCGAGCGAGACCGCCACGACGGAGGGGCCCGTGACGCCGATCGCGGCGGCGCCGCCCCCCGGCTCGGAGATCGAAGCGGTAGACTTCGGCCACAGCACCGGCGCGATCTTCCAGGTCGAGGACCAAGGGGCCGCCTATGCGGTGGTATGGATCAGCGACGAGAAGCCGGAGGGCGAGGGCGAGGAGGGCCCCGATGCGCCGGAGGACAGGATCCAGTGACCGCATGAGGCGTCGGCTCGCATCGTTGCTCGCGCTGGTCAGCCTCGGGGGGGCCGGCGTCGTCGCCGCGCAGGGCGGGACGGCGAGCTCCGTCGAGGGCGAGGTCTTGATCGTGCTCGCGACGCGCGAAGAGGGCCCCGTCGATCCGCGGCTCGCGGCGGTGCCCGCGCTCCGCCGATCGCCGTTCGACGTGTACCGATCGATGGCCCTGTTGTCGTCGCCGCGCGTGCAGCTGCGGCTGGGCGCGGCGGAGGTCGTGGAGCTGCCCAACGGCCGCCGGATGCGACTGCTCCTGCGCCAGGTCACGGCCGAGGGTCGCTACCGCCTGCAGGTCTCGATCAACCGGCCGGGCCAGCGCGACTACCTCCCCGAGATGGACGTCGTCGCGTCGCCCGGAGACCCCGTGTTCATCGCGGGCCAGTCCTACGAGAACGGCACGCTGGTCATCGGCATCCGGCTGGGTCAACGGCGCCCTTGAAGCGCTTGTGAGGAGCGGCGCCGGGGGATACCTTGGGACCCCGGGCGGGGGTATGAGCCAGCAACGCTTCATCCGGTGCAGCCACTGCGGCCTCCCGCACGAGGCGGAGTCGACGCACTGCCCGGTGACCGGCAAGCGGCTCGAGGTGGCCAAGCCCAAGCGCCGCGCGAAGCCGCCGCCGTCGGAGGAGGACTACTCCTGGGAGCACAGCCTGCACCCGTGGTCGACGGGCGATGGCGGCGCGGCCCTCGATCCCTCGCAGCTGGACTCGTTCATCGGCCAGGTCGTCGAAGACAAGTACAAGATCGAGGCGCTGATCGGGCGCGGCGGGATGGGCGCGGTGTTCCGCGCGGTCAACGAGCGCATCCGCAAGCCGGTCGCGCTGAAGATCCTCTACCGCGGGTGGGACCCGGGCTCGGAGTCGGAGCGCCGGTTCCTGCGCGAGGCGCGCGTCGCGAGCTCGCTCGGGCACCCGAACATCGTCGAGGTGTTCGACCTCGGGCACCTCGACGACGGCAAGCCGTTCCAGGTGATGGAGCTGCTCGAGGGGCAGAGCCTCGCGCAGCGGATCCAGAACGAGGGCGCGCTCCCCGAGGAAGAGGCGCTCGACATCTCCGAGCAGATCCTGTCGGCGCTCGAGGCGGCGCACGAGCGCGGCGTGATCCACCGCGACCTCAAGCCCGAGAACGTGTTCCTGGTCGAGCGGCGCGGCGTGACCGTCGCGAAGCTCCTCGACTTCGGCGTGAGCAAGATGGTCGAGGACCAGACGCTCTCGATCACGGTGACGGGCGTCGTGGTCGGGACGCCGTACTACCTCTCGCCCGAGCAGGCGCGCGGCGAGCGCGACATCGATCACCGCGTCGATCTCTGGTCGATGGGCGTCCTGATGTACGAGTGCCTCACGGGCGTCTTGCCGTTCAATGCCGACAACTACGAGCAGCTCCTGCGCAAGATCCTCGGCTCGCGCCCGCTCCCGCCGAGCCGCTTCCAGCCGCGCATGAACCCGTCGGTCGAGGCCGCCGTGATGCGCGCGCTCAGCACCGATCGCGACGACCGGCCCAAGTCGGCGGGCGAGATGCTCGACATGATGCGCCGCGCGAAGGACGACGTGCGGAGGAGCAAGCGCCCGCCGGCGCGCGTCGTCGGCGCCCCCGTCGACTTCGGCGAGACGCTCCCCGATCCGCTCCCGGATCTGCGCAGCCCGACGCTGACCCTCGAGGACTTCGACTACTCGATGCCCGAGGATCCGACCGAGGTGAGCGACAGCTTCGTCGGCGACGACATCCGCGGCCTCATCAGCGGCCGGACCAAAGTCGAAGAGTGAGGGGTGCGCCGCGATCACCCCGACGCCGTCGCGCTCGACGGGACGCGCCCGTTGCCCGCGCCGGCGAAGGCGATCGTGGAGCTCCTCGCGCCGCTGGTCACCGACGGGCGCCTGGCCCGCATGCGCGCCGTCGTCGCGGCGCGGACGCGCTCGCTCGTCCCAGTGCTCGAGGACCTCTCCGATCCGCACAACGGCGCCGCGGTGATGCGCTCCGCCGACGCGTTCGGCTGCCACGAGGTGCACGTGATCGAGGGACGGCACCCGTTCGCGGTCTCGCACCGCGTGACGCGCGGGACCGACCGCTGGCTCGAGCTCCACAAGCACGAGAGCACGGAACGTTGTCTCGCTCACCTCGCGGCGCGCGGCTACGCGGTGTACGTCGCGGCGATGGACGGCGCGCTCGGGCCCGAGGCCCTCGCCGCGATCCCGCGGGCCGCGATCGTCTTCGGCAACGAGCACAAGGGCGTCTCAAGGGCCGTGCGCGACGCGGCGGCGGGGACCTACGCGATCCCGATGGTCGGCTTCGTCGAGAGCCTCAACGTGTCGGTGGCCTCGGCGATCACCCTCTACGTCGCGTCGCGCGGGCGCCACGGCGATCTGGACGAGGCGGACCGCGAGGCGATCCTCGCGCGCTACCTCCTCGCGCAGGTGAAGGACGCCGAGGCGCTCGTGCGCTCAAAGCTCGTCGACGGGGGGTAGCGGGTCGCCGTGCGAGACGATGACGAGGCCGCTGAACATGTCGTGGAGGAAGCTCTCGATGTTCTCGTGGCCGCTCCCGACCGCGCGCAGGTACTCCACGATCGCGACCTCGGTGACGCCGGGCTCCACCTCCGTGAGGAGGATCGAGCCCTGCAGATCGTCGATCGCGGAGCTCCCCGAGGTCTTCTGGTAGCGCGCGGAGACGAGGGTCGGCGCCTCGAGCGTCCCGATCACCACCCCGTGGCGCCACGTGACGTCGTACTCGACGGTGATGACGTTCACGATCACCGAGTGGATCACGTAGCTGAAGTCGTACTCGGGCTCGACGTCCCAGGTGGTGCTCCACTCGCTGAAGACGCGGCGGTCGGCGCCGATGTCGGGGTTGCGGAGCGCGGCCCACACGTCGAACACCGGCGCGCGCACGAAGCCACGCGCGTGCACCGCGTGGGTGCGCGGCCCGTACGGCGCGAACGCGCGCACCATCGTGAGCGTCTCGGGGTACGGATCTCCGTCCACCGGCGCGGGCGCCGGCGCGGTGCACTCCTCGAGCGGCTCGAGCCCCGGAGGGAACGGCGTCTCGACGTCCGAGAAGCAGCCCGTCACGCCGCACCCCAGAAAAACGGCGATGAACCCGGTTCGCGTCATCGCCCTCCATCCTACCCGGGCCCGCGGCGCGAACCGAGCGTTCGCTCACGGAAGCACGGAGGAGCGGTGCCGTAGGCTCGGCGCCCCATGGCCGAGATCCAGCGACCCGTCGAGTGGTTCGATCGCGTGCTCCCCGAGACCGTGCGCGACCACCCGGAGAAGGTCGACGGCTTCGCGGGGACGCTCCTCTTCACCATCACCGGCGATCACGGCGGCGTCTGGACCGTGCACATCGAGGAAGGCAAGGTCGACGTGCAGACCGGCGACGGACGCGCGGCGGAGTTCACGATCAAGATGAAGGACGTGAACTTCGTCTCGATGATGAACGGTGAGATCTCGGGCGCGAACGCCTTCATGAGCGGCAAGCTCAAGTTCAAGGGCGACGTCACCAAGGCCATGAAGCTGCGCGGGCTCCTGTTCGCGTGAAGATCCTCGTCACCGCGGACTTCGCCAAGGAGGGCCTCGCGATGCTCGCGCGGCACGGCGAGGTGATCCACGCGCCGTGGAGCGAGACGGGCGAGCTCCTGATGGCCGAGGAGCTGGCGGAGAAGGTGCGCGAGCTCGCGATCGACGTGCTGGTCGTCGAGGTCGACCTCGTGCACGAGGAGGTGTTCGACGCGCGCGCGCTCCGCGCGGTCGGGTGCTGCCGCGGCGATCCGATCAACGTCGACCTCGAGTGCGCGACCGAGCGCGGCGTGCCCGTGGTGTTCGCGCCCGGCCGCAACGCGCGCTCCGTCGCGGACCTCACGCTCGCGTTCATGCTGAACCTCGCGCGAGGCATCGTGCCGATGCACCGCCGCCTCTCCTCGGGCGGGTTCGATCCCGGCGACGTGAAGGCGCTCATCGCGGACCTCGGCGCGGCGCGGGGCTTCGAACTCGGGAGCGCGACGGTGGGCCTCCTCGGGCTCGGAGCCGTCGGCCGCGAGACCGCCGTGCGGCTGCGCGGGTTCGGGAGCCGGGTCCTCGCGTACGACCCGCACGTCGGCGACGCGGTGTTCCAGGAGCTCGGGGTGAGCCGGGTGACCCTCGACGAGCTCTTCGCGCGGAGCGACCTCCTCTCGCTGCACTCGGCGGTCACCCCGGAGACGCGCAAGATCGTGAGCGCCGAGCGCATCGCGGCGATGAAGGACGGCGCGTTCCTGATCAACACGGCGCGCCACCAGCTCGTCGACGGCGACGCGCTCCTCGAGGCGCTGCGATCGCGCAAGCTCGGCGGCGCAGGGCTCGACGTGTTCGCGGCGGAGCCGCCGCTCCCGAGCGACCCGGTGCTCGCGCTCGACAATGTAATTTGCACACCGCACATCGGCGGCGCCACGCGCGACGTGATCTGGCACCAGACCCGGATGGTCGCGTCGGACCTCGA
Source organism: Sandaracinaceae bacterium (assembly GCA_041918555.1). Classification (GTDB taxonomy): domain Bacteria; phylum Myxococcota_A; class Polyangia; order Polyangiales; family Sandaracinaceae; genus JACKEC01. The sequence goes on along the minus strand of JAYRVK010000074.1, from coordinate 5,166 downwards.
CCGGATCCTGCGCGGCGAGGCCCCGGAGCGCTGCGCGAACCCCGAGGTGCTGTGAGGCGCGCGGGGGCCGACCCGCTCGTCCTGGTACTCGACGCCGGGAGCGGCGGCGGCCGCTGCTCGATCTACGACGCGCGCGGCGAGCGGCGCGCCCACGCCGAGCGCGCGTGGCACGCGACGACGCCTCCGGCGATCGCCCCCTTCGGGCGCGAGTACGACCCCGAGGCGCTCGGCGACGCGCTCGACGCGGCGACGCTCGAGGCCCTCGCGGGCGTGCGCCCGGAGGCGATCGCGGCGATCGCGTGCACCGGCCAGCGGATCGCGTGCGCGTTCCTCGACGCGGACGGCCGGGCGCTCTACGCGGGACCGAACGGCGACGTGCGCGCGCTCGCCGGAGGCTCGCTCGACGCACGGGACGACGACACGCTCGCGAAGACCGGGCGCTTTCCCCCGTGGATCTTCGCGCCCGCGCGCCTCGCGTGGTTCCGCGAGGCGGAGCCCGCCACATACGCGGCGATCCGGCGCGTGGTGGGCCTGCCGGGGTGGGCGGCGCACCGGCTGACGGGGGCCTCGGCGGCCGACGCGACCGTCGCCGCGGACCTCCTGATCCTCGACGTGGCGGCCCGCGCGCCGCTCGCGCCGGAGGCGCGTGCCGAGGCCTGGCCGAGGCTCGCCGCGTCGACGGAGCAGCTCGGCGAGCTCGCGCCGAGCGCGGCCGCGCGCCTGGGACTGCCGCCGGGCATCCCCGTGGCCGTGGGGTGTGCAGACACGCAAGCCGCCTTGCTCCTCGGGGGGATCGACACGCTGGTCGCCGGCTCGAGCGCGCCGCTGACGCGGCAGGTGGATCACCCCCTCCGCGATCCGGCCGGGCGCTTGTGGCTCGACCCGCGGGTGAGCCCCGACGGCTTCGCGCTCGAGGCGAACCTCGGCGAGATGGGCACCGCGCACCGCTGGCTGTGCGAGGTGCTCGCGCTGCCGTCGTTCGACGCGTTCGACGCGCTCGCGCGGAGCGCTCCCTCGGGCGCGCGCGGCGCGACCTCGCACCTCGGGCCCCGCGCGATGGATCTGCGCGCGCTCAACACCGCGCGTCCGGCCGGGCTGCTCCTCCCGTTCGGCGAGACCAGCCTGAGCGCGCCACCCGGGCGCGCGGAGCTCGCGCGGAGCTTCCTCGAGAGCTGCGCGTTCGCCGCGCGGGCAGGCCGCGCGTGGCTCGACGCGGTCGCGCCCGCGCCCGAGGGGCTGCACCTCGTCGGCGGGATGAGCCGCTCCGCGCTGCTCGGCGACGTCCTCGCGGGGGTGCTCGCGACGCCGGTGTCGCGCGGCCCGTTCGACGCGACGGCGCGCGGTGCCGCCGCGTGCGCGATGGTCGCGGGCGGGCTCGCGCCCACGCTCGAGGAAGCCCTCGAGCGCCTCCGGCGCGCGCCCGTGCGGCACGAGCCCTCGGACGAAGACGACTACGACGACGCATGGGAGCGCTGGCTCGAGCGCGAGCAGCTCCTCGAGGAGACGTGAGGTCATGATCTACGCGAGCGAGCGCGAGCGGGTGTGCGAGACGGCGATCCGGATGTGGAGGGCGGGGCTGGTCGTCGGCTCGGCGGGCAACGTGAGCGTGCGCGCGCCGGGCGGCGCGCCGCACTTCGTGATCACGCCGAGCTCGATCGCCTACGACGAGCTCACGCCCGAGCAGGTGATGGTGGTGGACCGCGAGGGCGACCTCCTCGAGCTCGACGACGAGGAGCTCGACCGCGCGCCGAGCTTCGAGACGCCCGTCCACCTCGCGGTGTACGCGGCGCGGCCCGACGTCGGCGCGATCGTGCACACGCACTCGAGGTGGGCGAGCGCCCGCGCCGTCGCGCGCGCCGGGATCCCGCCCGTCGTCGACGAGATGGTCGTGTACCTCGGCGGGCCCGTGGAGGTCGCGCGCTACGCGGCGAGCGGCTCCGACGAGCTCGCCGCGGCGGTCGTCGAGGCGCTCGGGCCGCGCTCCGCGGTGCTCTTGAGCGCGCACGGGGTCTTGACGACGGGCAAGGACCTCAAGAAGGCGTTCAAGAACGCCGAGCTGGTCGAGCACGTCGCGGAGGTCGTGACCCTCGCCGCGCGGATCCACGGCGGCCCGCTGCCGCTCCTGCCCGACGACGTGATCGAGGCCGAGCAGCAGATGTACTCCATCGTGAAGGGCCTCTGAGGCGCGGTCAGCCGGGCGTCTCGTCGACGCCGGGATCGGGGGCGCGCCCGCTCGGTCGCGGCTCGCCGTCCCAGTCGACCGCCGGCGCCTCCTCCGCGGTCCCCAGATCGATGCAAGTGGAGCCCGGAGCGAGGTGCGGATCGCCGTCGGGCCGCGGATCGAGCACCGCGCAAGAGTCGTTGCGGCTCGGCAGGCTCCCGTGCTCCGGGAGCGCGTTGACCGCGGTGACGAGGGTGAGGACCGCGCTGCCTTCGTCGAGGTAGAGGCCCGAGCCGCCGACGCTGCCCGTCGACGGTCGGTGGAGCATGTTCGCCTCGAGCCGCTCGGGGTCGAAGCGATCGTTGACCTCCCAGAGCGCGAAGCCGCTGTCGCCGCCGCCCGCGTAGAGGATGTTGCTCTGCACGCGGCCCGCGACGAAGAGGGCCGGGCCCTCGTTCAGCCAGCCGACGGCGACCGCGGGGCTCCCGTCCGCGCCGCCGACGACGAGGTTCGAGTGGACCAGCACGTCGCTCGACGCGCCGGCCGTCGCGCCCTCCACCTCGAAGAGGATCCCCGCCGAGAGCCCGCCCTCGCTCTCCCCCGCGAAGATCTGGTTGTTGATGATCGCGACGCGGGTCGGCGTCGCGAGCAGCTCGATCCCCACGCACCAGCCCGCGCAGCGGCCGGTGAACAGATCGTTGTGCGTGATCTCGACGGTGCCGCCGATCACGATGATGCCACCGCCGACCTCGCTCCGACTGCCCGTGGGCCGGATCACGTTGGCCTCGATCTTCGCGCCCGGCTGCGCCTGGCGGAGCTCGATCGCGCGCTGCACGGTCTGCATGTCGACCAGGTCGATCCGGTTCCCACGGATGGTGACCGCGGTGCGGTTGGCGAGGACGCCGATCGCGGTCGCGGGGAGGCTCCCGCTCCAGATGCGGGCGCGGCCCATGTGGACGAGGTTGTCGAGGACGCTCGGCTGCCCGCGGTTGATCGGCGCGGCGGCGTCGGAGCCGCTCGGGTAGATCGCGACGCCGACCGAGCGCCCCGTCTCGTTGTCGGGCGCGTAGATCACGCAGCTCGTGACCACGCCCGACGAGCCGGCCTGGAGCGTGACCGCGTGGCTGGAGGTCAGCCCGGACGGGCCCACGACGAGGCACGCCTCGAGCTCGGTCTCGGGACCGGTGCCGCCGGGGAACTGCACGCCGTTGGGGTGCGAGGGCTGCAGCGTGGTGATGAAGCTCGTCGGGTCGCGGGTCCACGCCGCGGGCTCGTAGCCGCAGCGGATGGAGATCGCGTCGACCATCGTGACGTCCTCTGCGTAGTGGCCCTCCGCGACGTACACGTCGACGCCGCCGCCGATCGTCGCCGCGTTCGCGAGCCCCTCGGCGACCGTGAGGACGGGCAACGCCATCGTGCCGGGGTTCCCCCGCGCGCCGGTGTTCGCCGAGACGAACGTGCCGATGCCCAGGCACGCCGCCTCCTCGCCCTCGCCGAGGCAGGCGTTGTCGACTCCGTCGCCGCAGATCGTCGGCGCGCCCGGGTGCACGGTGCCGCTCGCGTCGTCGCAGTCGCCCTCGCAGCTCGACACGCCGTCGCCGTCGGCGTCGAGGCACGCCACCGCGTCGGCGCCGGCGTCCGAGGGGACGACCACCGTCGCGTCGATCCCGCCCGCGTCGTACGGGACGGTCGCGTCCATCGGCGCGGGCCCGGTGTCGGCGGCGCCCGTCCCCGCATCGGCGGCCGGAGGCGCGGCGGCGTCGGGGTCGAGGTCCGTGTCGAGCGTCAGCCCACACGCGCCGAGCCCGAGCGAGAGTAGAACGCAAGCAAAGTTGCGGGCGCGTCGTGAGGTCATGGTCGAGTCCAAGCGCAAGACGGATCTGTACGAAGCCTGCACACCCTCCCTCCAGGGTATGCCCGCACGCTCCGTGCGTCGACTCCGGTAGAGTGATCGCGTGCGCCTCGCCCTCACCGCCCTCGCGCTCGCGGGATGCAGCACGAGCATCGTGCCGTCGGACGGCGCGGTGCCGGCCGCGACCGTGGACGTGGTCGGGAGCTGGCACGAGTGCCACGCGTCGTTCACGTACCGACCCGACGGAACCGCGCACGCGGTCGAGCACCGCGCGGGCTGCGAGCGGGAGGGCACGTGGCGCGTCGAGGACGACTGGCTCGAGACGGAGTGGGCCGCGGGCACGTGCGCCGAGGCGATCGGTCCGACGCGCCGGCGCGTGTCGCGCGCCGCGGGCGGGCTCGTGATCCTCGATCCAGACACCGGCGCGGTGCGGCACTACGCGGACGACGCCACGCCGCACGGGCGCTGGCTCCTCGAGGCGAACGAGGCGGGGAGCGCGCGCTCGACGACCGCGAGCGTGGTCGGCGACCCGGAGTCCACGTTCGGCTCGGGCTGCTACTGGTCGACCGACGGCGCGTGCGGCGGGCTGTTCTCGTGCTCGGGGACCGTCGTCGTGTGGGACGTGACGCCGGAGCGCTTCTCGGCGGCCACCACGTGCTCGGGCGGCTGCCCGTGCGGCGCGGTGGTCGAGGGCGGGACGAGCCCGGACGGAGCGCTCTTCGGCGACTACCGCGGCGTGAACTGCGAGCGCAGCTTCGAGGGCCGCCTCACCGCGCGCGCGCTTCCCTGAGCAGGGCTCACGCGAACGCGCGGGCGACGAACCAGTAGGTCCCCGCGGCGACGCCGAGCGCGCTCGCGAGCTGGACCGCGCGGACGCGACGCGCCTCGTCGCGCGCGACCCACCGAAGGACCGGCCACGCGAGGGCGACGACCGCGAGCTGGCCGAGCTCGACGCCGAGGTTGAAGCCGAGCAGCGGGCCGAGCGCGCCCTCCACGGCGAGGCCTCCCTCCGCGAGCGCGCCCGCGAAGCCGAAGCCGTGGAGGAGCCCGAACACCGCGGCGAGCGCGCCGCGCCACGCGAGGGGTCTCGCGCTCCGCGCGGCGAGGCCGAAGTGGCACGCCGCGAAGAGCGCGATCCCCGCGTACGCGGGCT
>JAYRVK010000073.1:0-5041 GCA_041918555.1 Sandaracinaceae bacterium | reverse complement strand
GGCCGCCGCGTCGAGGTCGCCCTCCTCCTGCTCGAGGATCGCGAGGTTCCCCTCGGCGATCGCGCGGGCGATCGGCTCGCCGTCCTCGTCGAGGCCGGCGATCGCCGCCTCGTACGCCGCGCGCGCCTCGTCGAAGCGCCGCTCCTGGAGCCGCACGGTGCCGATGTCCGCGCGCAGCTGCGCGGCCCGCGTCGCGAGGCCGAGCTCGTCGGCGAGGGCGCGCGCCTCGTCGTAGCTCGCGAGCGCGGCGTCGAGGCGGCCGCGCGCGTGATCGACGAGGCCGCGCACGCGGAGCGCCTCCACTCGCGCGCTCGATCCCGTCGGCGCCGCGTCGCACGCCGCCGCGATCGCCTCGACCGCCGCGTCGAGCGCGCCGCGCGCGAGCTCGGCGTGCGCGAGGCGGCTCCGGGCCCGCGCGCCCGGCGCAAGCCGGTACGCCTCCACGGCCTCGTCGGTCCGCCCGAGCATCTCGAGCGCGCGCCCGCGGGGCTCGTCCGCGCCCTCGAGCCCGGCGAGGACGTCGAGCGCCTCGGCGGGCGGCCCGCGCGAGAGCGCGACCTCGGCGATCGCGATCGCGAGGGCGCGCCGCGCCTCGGCCTCCGTCGTGGCCCGGAGCGCGAGGCGCAGATCGTCGAGCTCGCGGGCGAGCGGGGCGTCCTCGCGGGCGAGCGCCGCGGCCGCGAGCCCCGCAAAGAACGTTGCATGGCGCCTCCGCGCGTCGGCCTCGGTCTCGGGGCCCAGGCGCGCCCGCGCGAACGCCCGGACCGGCGCGTAGAGCCGCGCCCGCGCCCCCTCCCGCGCGACGACCGACTTGTCGCGCAAGGCCTGGAGCCGCGCGAGCGCGCCCTCGCCGATCACCGCCTCGGCGGCGTCGACGCGGAACGGGCCCTCGAAGATCGAGCAGCGCGCGAGGGCGTCCCGCTCCTCGAGCGCGAGGCGCGACCACGAGCTCGCGAGGGCGTCGTGGAGCGTGGCGCGCGGGCCGTCGATCACGGTGAGCCCGTCGTCGAGCCGCGCGAGCACCGCCTCGGGCGGCAGGAGGTGCAGGCGCCCCGCGACCAGCTCGAGCGCGAGCGGGATGCCGTCGAGCCGCGCGGCGAGCTCCGCGAGGGCCGGGCTCGGCGCGATCCCGGCCCGCGCCGCCAGGAGCGCGGCGGCGGCCTCGTCGTCGAGCGGGCCGACCTCGACGAGCACCTCGCCCGCGATCCCGAGGCGCTCGCGGCTCGTCACGAGCGCGCGCGCGGCGGGCGCGAGCGCCAGCCAGCGCGCGAGGACCTCCGCGAGCACGGGCGCCGCCCCGTCGGCCTCGTCGAGGAACAGGGCGACCGGCCCGTGCCCCTCGATCGCCCAGCCGATCTCGTCGACGAGGTCGGGCGTCTCGTGCCAGCTCGGGCGCAGGCCCATCTCGTGCGCGACGCGCGCGCACAGCTCGTCGCGCCCACGGGTGGTCGACAGATCGACCCACGCGAGCGAGCGCTCGGAGGAGCGGAGCGCGTCGTGGTGCGCGGCCGCGAGGCGGGTCTTGCCGATCCCCGGCGGGCCCACCAGCGTCACGAGGCGTGCCCCGTCGTCGAAGCGGGCGGCGAGCTGCGCCAGCGCGTCCGCGCGACCGATCATCTCGGCGAACGACGCGGCGACCTTCGAGGGGCTCCTTCGGTGCAACGCCGCCCATGATAGGACGACGGAGCCATCCGCGGTCGCGTCTGCTACCATCGCGCCCGGTCGGAGGTGAGCGTGCGACGATGGATGATGGCTTGCGTGGTCGCGTCGCTGGCGGCGGTGGCGTCGGCGTGCGGACCGATGCACCCCAACTGCGAGCGCCAAGAGAACTGTCACGAGGGTGAGCACTGCGTGCAGGGGCACTGCCAGGAGTGCGCCCACGCCAACCACTGCGCCTCGTCCCAGCGGTGCGTCCAGGGTCGCTGCGAGTAGCCGCCGGGCTCGCGCTCGGCGCGGCGCTCGTGCTCGGCGCGAGCCGGGGCGCGGCGCAGGATCCGTTCGAGGCGGCCGAGCGGGCGCGCGCGGAGGCGCGCCTCGAGGAGGCGCTCGCCCTCTATCGCGCGGCGCTCGAGTCGGGCCGGCTCGGGCTCTCGGAGGTCGCGCACGCGCACCTGCGCCTCGCCGAGCTCGCGTTCCTCGGCGACGAGCTCGAGGTGGCCACGCGCCACCTCGGCTACGCCCTCGCGCTCCGGCCGGACGCGCCGGTGACCGAGGCCCCGCCCGCGATGCAGGAGGCGGCGGCCGCGCTCCTGGTCGAGCGATCGCAACGCGCCTTGCGGGCGGTGGTCGAGCTCTCGGACCCGAGCGCGCCGATCGTGATCGACGTGCGCGACGCGCCCGCGGGGCTGGTCCGGACGATCGAGGTCCGGGGGCCCGGCGGCTGGTCGCGCACGCTCGCGTGGGACGGGGAGGCGCGCACGGTCGACCCGCCGCCCGAGGCACGCCCGATCGGCGTGCAGCTCCGCGACGCGCACGGGAACGCGATCGGCGCGGCGGGGGTCTGGCCGGCCGCGCCGGCGCCGGCGCCGCCCGCGCCCGAGCCGCCGGACCTCCCGCCCGCGCCGGAGCCCGAGGAGGAGGACGGGGACGACGTCTTCGAGAACCCGTGGCTCTGGGTGGCCATCGGGGTCGTGCTGGTGGTCGCGGGCGTCGCGATCGCCTTCACCGCCTCGGGCGAGCGCTACGTCCTCGGCGCGCCGGTGGCGCCATGAGGCGCGCAATTCTATTTGCGGTCGCCCTGGCCGCAGGCTGCACGAACGAGCGCGCGATCGAGCTCGCGATCACCGCGTCCGAGGAGGTGCCCGACGACGTGGTGTCGTGGGAGCTCCGGATCAGCGAGGTCGAGCGGGGCACGGGCGGGTGCCCGAGCGCCGCCGAGTCGGCGAGCGCGGCCCGCTTCGGGCGCCTCGTCCACGCGCAGACCTTCACCGACGTCGGGATGGCGGTGGGCGAGATCCCCGAGGGCCGCTGGGCGCTCGCCGTGCTCGGGCGCGACGCGAGCTGCGCGCCGCGCTTCTACGGCTGCACGGCGCTCGACATCGGGGGCGAGACGTTCTCGCCCATCGCGATCCGCGTGGAGCCGGTGGTCGGGCTGAGCGAGCTCTGCGGCGGCTGCCGCTCCTGCGACGCCGGCGGCGGCTGCTCGCCCGTCGCCTCGACCTGCGACTGAGCGTCGGACACCGGCGCGCGGATCCGGAAGAGCGCGGTCCACGCGAGCCCTCCGTCGTCGAGCTCGACGGACAGCGCCGGGCCCACCCGCGCGTGCACGCGCCCGCGCACCCAGTCCGGCGGCTCCCAGCGCCGCCGCACGTGGATCACGTCGCCCTGCGCGAGGGCCTCGCGCGTGACGAGCGCCGGCTCCACCCACTCCGCGGTGCTGTCGAGGTAGACCACGTGGAGCCGCCCGTCGTCCGCCTGCGCGGTGATCGTGCCCACGAAGCGCAGGCCGCCGCGGCGGTAGTCGACGAGCACGCTCGCGCCGGGCGCGAGCCCCTCGACGCTCGCCGCGTACGGCGCGTCGCCGCGGCGCGGCGTCCCCTCGTCGCCCACCTCGAAGCGCACGTTCGCGAGCGCGGCCCACTCCTCGTCGCCGTTGGCGAAGCGCACGTAGATCACGTCGCCGAGCCGCCGCGCGACCACGCCCTCCGAGAACGCGCCCTCGTAGTCCGGTCGCACCTCTACGCGCGCGTCCTCGCGCAGCGAGTCGGGCCGCAGCGCCTCGGCGGTCACCCACTCGATCGCGCCGTCGTCGAAGATCACGCGGTGCCGCTCGTCCTGCCGATCGACGACGACGCCGTGGAAGAAGAAGCGGGTGCTCCGGAGCTCGGCCCACACGAAGGCGCCGACCTCGACCGGCGCGGGATCCGGCTCGGGGGCGCGCTCCGCCCCGCTCGCGCGCTCGCCCGCGTGCGTCTGCCCGATGTTCTCGGGGAGGTCGGGCCCCGCGTGGCCGAGGCAGGCGGGGAGCAGCGCGAGGACGAGCGCGGGGAGGCGTCGCACGCCGGGATTGCAGCACGGCGGCCGCGCGATCGCCAGCGGCGCTCCGACGCGGGTACCATTCGCGCATGGGGGATCGGCGTGCGCTCCTCGCATTGCTCTGGGTGCTCGGCTGCGACGGCCCGGCGACGCTCGTGGTGCAGGTGCGCACCGACCTCGTGCCCGGCGTCGACTTCACCTCGATCGAGACGCGCCACGACGGCCTCGTCCACTCGGTCCCCGCGTCGATGGCGCGCGAGTGGGGCGCGGGCGTGCGCGTCGCCGAGCTCGCGGTGTCGCGGGCCACGCACCGGCTCGAGGTCGCGGCGCTCGCGCCGGACGGGACGACGCGGGTGTCGCGCCCCGTGCGCGTCGAGGTCGGCGGCGGGGTCACCGTCGTCACCGTGCTCTTGACGCGCGCGTGCCAGGGCGTCGTATGCCCGCCCGTCGGAGGCGACGCATCGCTCCTCGCGTGCGTCGGGGGCCGGTGCGTCGAGGAGAGCTGCGCGGAGGAGCGGCCCGGGTCGTGCGGCGACGCGGCGTGCGACGACGCGAGCGAGTGCGACGTCACGGGCGTCGCGGCCTGCGCGTCGGTCGAGTGCACCGCGTCGGGCGCGTGCTTCTCCGCGCCCGATCACGGCGCGTGCCCGAGCGGCGAGGTCTGCATGCCGGCGAGGGGCTGCGCGCGCGCGCTCGGCGACGCGGTCGCGCGCTTCCCGTGGAACGGCTACCGCACGGGCAGCGTGCACGCGCCGGCGCGGCTCCGCCCGACGTTCGAGTGGGATCCCGCGCCCGGCGCCGACGGCTACCAGCTCCAGCTCACGACCGAGTGCACGTTCCCCGGCTTCGAGGCGTGCGCGTTCGCGACGCCCGTCGTCGACGAGCGCGGGGCCGACACGCGCAAGCAGCTCGCGATGCCGTTGGCGGCGCGCGCGACGCCGCCGGTCGGCACGCGCTACTACTGGCGCGTCCGCGCGTGCGACGCGATCGGCTGCAGCGCGTGGACGGCCGTGCGCTACCTCGACGTCGGGCGCGTCGCGCACGACTTCGACGGCGACGGCTACTC
>JAYRVK010000072.1:0-3939 GCA_041918555.1 Sandaracinaceae bacterium | reverse complement strand
TGGAGCTCGCCGACGCGCTCGAGGCGCGGCGCGATCCCGCCCGTCCGACGCGCGTATTGCTCACCCCGCAGGGCGAGCCGCTGACCCAGGCGATCGTGCGCGAGCTCGCGCGGCGCCCCTCGCTCACCCTCGCCTGCGGCCGCTACGAGGGGATCGACGAGCGCGCGCGCGAGCGCGTGGACGTCGAGATCAGCCTCGGCGACTTCGTCCTCATGGGCGGCGAGATCGCCGCGCTGGCCGTCGTCGAAGCGACGGCGCGCCTCGTCCCGGGCGTCCTCGGCAACCCCGAGAGCATCGAGGAGGAGTCGCACGCCAAGGGGCTCCTCGAGTACCCGCAGTACACGCGGCCGGCCGAGTTCCGCGGCCAGCCGGTCCCCGAGGTGCTGCTCAGCGGGAACCACGCGCGGGTCGCGCAGTGGCGTCGGCGCGAGGCCTTCTTGCGCACGCTGCGCCGCCGTCCAGACCTCCTCCACGATCGGGAGCTCACCGCCGAGGAGAAGCGCTGGCTCGAGGAGAGCACTTGAGCTCCGTCTGGATCGCGCTCGTCCACCACCCCGTAGTCGACCGCGAGGGGGCGGTGATCACGACCGCGGTCACGAACGTCGACGTGCACGACCTCGCGCGGAGCGCCCGCACCTACGGGCTCGCGGGGTACTTCGTGGTCACCCCGATCGAGGCGCAGCGCCTCCTCGTCGAGCGGATCCTCTCGCACTGGCGGGACGGGGCGCCCGGCGCGCGGCGCGTCCCCGAGCGGAGCGAGGCGCTCGCGCGCGTCAGCGTCGTCGCGTCGATCGAGGAGGCCGCCGCGGCGATCGCCGCCGGCGAGGGGCGGCCGCCGCTCCGCGTGGTCACGTCCGCCCGGCGCACCCCGCGGGTCGAGCCCTACGCGGCGGTCGCGTCGGCGCTCGAGGCCCGGCCGGGGCTCTTGTTGTTCGGCACCGGGCACGGCCTCGCGCCCGGCGTGATGAGCGCCGCCGACCACGTGCTCGCGCCGATCGAGCCGGACGCGCCCTACAACCACCTCTCGGTCCGCGCGGCCGTGGCCATCACCCTGGACCGCCTCTTCGGCCGCTTCGATTGACCGGCCCCCGGTCGCGTGTTAAATGCCGCGACCCAGCGCGACGAGGCCGTGCCCTCGACGCCAAGACCCGAGGTAATCCCAGCCATGTCCGGCGTCGTCCCCGAGATCGCGGCCATCGAGACCGCTCAGCTCCGCAAGCTCCCCGACTTCCGCCCCGGCGATCAGGTCGAGGTGCACTACCGCATCCGCGAGGGTGAGAAGGAGCGGATCCAGGTGTTCAAGGGCGTCGTGATCCGGCGTCGTGGGGGCGCGAATCGCGAGACCTTCACGGTCCGCAAGGTCTCGTACGGCGTCGGCGTGGAGCGCATCTTCCCGGTCCACAGCCCCAAGATCGAGCGGCTCGAGATCGTCCGCCGCGGTCACGTACGCCGCGCGAAGCTCTACTACCTGCGGCAGCTCCGCGGGAAGAGCGCGCGCCTTCGTCAGGCGCAGCACGGCGAGACCGACGTCAAGAGCCTCAACCAGGGCTGATCTTCACGGTCTCGAAGACCGCCAGCTCGGTCGACGGGTGCCGCCATGCGTCGAGCGGGAGGCCCGCCTTGCGGCACACGGCCGAGAGGTAGGTCTCGCGGTCCCAGCCCTGTTCGGTCGCGACCTCCGGGAGGAATACGCCGCGGTGCCCGCCGCGCGTCACGAGGATCCCGTGCCGGCCGACCTCGACGGCGCTCGGGCTGGCCACGCGACGCGGCGGCGTGAGCACGCTGATCGCGAGCCGAAGTCCGTCGAGCTCGGACGGACCCACGGGCGGGAAGCGCGGATCGCGGAGCGCGGACCCGACCGCGTTGTCGCGCACCGACTCGATCAGCGGGCGCCGCGCCGTCATCTCGCCGATGCAACCGCGCAGGGTGCCGTCGGGCGAGCGCAGGGTCACGAAGCACGCCCCCGGCGCCAGCGCCCACGGCGCGGCCTCCGCCACCGAGGGGCGGGCGGGACGAAGCCGCACCGCGGCCTCGATCGCGTCGCGCGCGGCGGCCTGCAGCACGTCCGGGCGCAGGCCGGGCGCGGGCGGGGGGCGCTCGCCCGTCGCCTTCATCCAGGCGTGGTCGGCGAGGATCCGCGCGTGATCGAAGCACAGCGGGGAGGGCAGGGCGTCGGGCGCGAAGACGCCCGCGCGGGCCGCGTCGTCACCGCCCACCGGAGCCCCGTCCGCGCGGCCCACGAAGACGATGGACACGTTGTGCTGGCGGGGATCGCGGTCCGGCGCGCCGTACGTCCCGAGCAGCTCCAGGAGCTCGACCTCGAGCCCCGTCTCCTCTCTCACCTCTCGGCGCGCGGCGCTCGCCGGCTCCTCGCCGTAGTCGACGAAGCCGCCCGGCAGCGCCCAGCCGAGCGGCTCGCGCGCGCGCTCGATCAACACCAGCCCGCGCGCCGTCTCGATGACGACGTCCACCGTGAGGTACGGGTTGCGCGGGTGGGTCACGGCTCGACGACCTCGATCGTCGACTCGTCGAAGCCGTCGGTGCCGGGGCGGTGGACCCAGAGCTTGCGGTCCCGCACCTCGCCGCCGATCACGCTCACGACGAGGAATGCGCAAGGCCACATGAGCTGCCCGGCCGAAGCGAACGTCGCCGCGTCCTCCGGGCTGAAGTACGCGCCCGCGTCGCAGTGTGAGTGGTAGATGATCTTGACCGGGCGGCCGGCGGCGGCGCCCGCGTCGAAGCTCCTCGCGGCGCGGAGCTCGTTGATCTTGAAGTAGGTGCGCGAGGTCCGCGGGAAGGTCTCGGGGTCGAGCCGGTGGTACTTGTCGGCCTCGTTGACCTCACGGGTCGGTGTGTCGGCGAGCGCGAGGTCGTCGGCCGGTCCGGCCACGAGGCCGCAGCACTCCGAGGGGTACTCCGCGCGGGCGTGCGCCTCGATGTCGTCGAGCGCGGCGCGCGGGATCCGGAGCGCGCCCCGTGTCCACGGGGTCGAGTCGTCACCCGACATACTTCTTCTCCCAGCGCATCGGCGCGAAGTAGCGATCGCCGCGATCGCACGCGATGGTCACCACGCAGCCCCGCTCGAGCGACCTCGCGATCTGCAGCGCACCCCACACGTTGGCGCCCGAGGAGTGGCCGATGTGGAGCCCCTCGTCGCGGACGACACGGTCGGCCATGTCCCAGCCCGGCTCGGTCGGGAGCCCGACGATCTCGTCGGGGAGGCCGGGGTCGTAGATGTCCGGGACGATCGAGCTCGCCATGTGCTTCAGCCCTTCGAGCCCGTGGAGCGCGTCCGCCGGCTCGAAGGCCACGCAACGGATCTTGCGCGAGTGCTCGCGCAGCCGGCGAGTGGTCCCCATCATCGTGCCGCTCGTGCCCAGCCCTGTCGCGAAGTGCGTGATCCGATCCCCGAGCTGCTCGAGGATCTCGCGACCCGTCCCGAGGTAGTGCGCCAGCGGGTTCGACGGGTTGCTGTACTGGTCCGGGTAGAAGTACCGATCGGGGTCCTGCGCCACGATCTCGCGGACGCGGCGGATCGCTCCGTCCGAGCCCTCCATCGGATCGCTCGGGATGAGCGTGGTCCCGAACGCCTGCGTGATGTCCTTGCGCGCCTTGGACACATTGACCGGCATGACCAGATGGACCTCTATCCCGAGCGCCGCGCCGAAGAGCGAGTAGGCCACGCCGGTGTTCCCGCTCGTCGCGTCGATCAGGATCTTGTCCTTGGTGAGCCGGCCGTCCGCCAGCGCGTCCCGGATCATCTGGAGCGCGGGCCGATCCTTCACCGAGCCGCCGGGGTTCGCGTACTCGAGCTTGAGCCAGAGCTCCACCCCCGGGCACTCTCTCTCGAGTGTCCGCAGGCGCACGACCGGCGTGTTCCCGACCGCGTCGACGATCGATCCGATCGCGCGGTGCCTCACGCGTCGCCCTCCGGGCCCG
>JAYRVK010000071.1:0-3667 GCA_041918555.1 Sandaracinaceae bacterium | reverse complement strand
CGGCAGGCTCGCCTCGCGGAGCACCGCCTGGATCATCGGGCCGTAGCGATCGACGCGGCGCAGCCAAGCCGCGATGAAGCGGCGGCCGCGCGGGTCGTCGCGGAAGAACTCGAGGTACTCGACGACGCGATCGTCCCAGCGCACCGGGATGTCGGGCAGCGTGAGGCCCTGCATCCACGAGAGATCGCGGCTCGGGCGCGCGCTGGGGGGGGGGCTCGCGGGGACGTCCGTGGTCACCGCGGGGGGGCCGTCGGAGACCCGGACCGCGCCCTCGGGGATGTCGACGCGCGCCAGCGGCTGGCCGCCGCCGAAGAGCTCCTCCTCCATGAGGCGCAGCTCGCGCAGCTCGGGCGACTCCTCGCCCGGCACCAGCGCGTCGCGGTCGCCGTCCTGCGCGCCCGCCGCCGAGGGCAGCGACACGCCGAGGAGGAGCGCGAGGACGACCCGCATGGGCCCGAAGCTATCGCGGGGTCGGGCCCCCGGCCAGAAACCGGTGGTGCTACTCTCCGCCGCGGAATGCACCGCGGGATCCGCGAATTCATCCGGTGGGTCCAGGCCGAGGACAACCGCGACCTCGTCCGGGTCGAGCGCCCTTCGACCGCCAAGGAGATCACCGCGCTCGAGCACCAGCTCGGCGCGCCGCTCCCGACCGATCTCAAGCTCGTCCTGGGCGTGTTCGACGGCGCGTCGCTCCCGAACGGGGTCCTGCTCAGCGCGCAGGCCGGCCCCGGCAACACCATCGAGGCCGGCCTCAAGGCGCTCGCCGAGGTCAGCGAGACCTCGTTCCTCGACCCCGAGCTCCTCTTGCCGTTCCATCGGACCGAGGCGGGGAGCTACCTCGCGTTCGATCGCAGCGCGGCGCCCGTCTCCGACACCTGGCCCGTCGTCGACTACGACCTCGAGACCGGTGAGCGCCGGCTCATCCACCGCACCTTCGACGGCTGGTGTCGCCTCTGCGTCGCCGAGTGGACCGCGCCCGACTACGAGGCGGAGTTCTCGGTCGAGAAGTACCTCGCGCAGGGCGAGCGCCACGCGCGGATCGAGCCCGACGTCTCGATCGCGCACGTCACGGTGGCCCATGCGTTCCGGCGCGCGGGGAACCCCGAGGAGGCGCTCGAGAGCTACCTCTCGGCGGGCCGCTGCGTGCCCGCCATCGCGTGGTCCGACTGGGAGGCGCTCAAGCTCGCGGCGTTGCTCTCGTACCCCGCGCACGCGCTCGAGGCCGGCATGCGGCTCGGCAAGCGCGCGCCGTCGTTCATGTGGGATCAGCGGGAGACCACGCCCTCGCGCGTGGCGTACGCGCTCGCCCGCGTCGCGCCGGCGCCCGGAGACGAGCTCGAGCCTTGGATCCGCATCCTGGATCAGCTCGTGGCGCAGGCCTTCGACGAGCACGACGAGGCGGCGGCGCTCGCGATCCGCAAGGCGATGGTGACCGGCGCGCGCCCGGTGCCGCTGCCTCACCCCCCCCAGGAGTCCGAGGTCGAGGCGGTCGACGACCTCGACGCGATGTGGCTGCGCTGCGCGGACGCGTACGCCGGCGGGCGCCTGCGCGAGGACGATCTCCTCCTCGACCCGCGGTTCGCGCCGCTCGCGACCAAGTACGCGCTCGTGGATCTCCTCCGCATCCGGCGGGGCTTCGGGGAATAGCATGATCGAGCCGGCAGACGCGGTCCGCCTCGTGTGCGAGAGGGTCGCTGCGCTCGCGGCCGAGCGCGTCGCCCTCGACGCGGCCGTCGGCCGCTTCCTCGCGGCGCCGCTCGCCGCCCGCGCGGACGACCCCGCCTTCGACAACTCCGCGATGGACGGATACGCGGTGCGTGCCGGCGACGTCGCGGGCGCGACCGCGGATCGCCCAGTGACGCTCTCCGTCGTCGACGAGTCGCGGGCCGGGGCCCCCGCTCGGCGCGCGCTCGGTCCGGGCGAGGCGATCCGGATCTTCACCGGGTCCGTCGTCCCCGCGGGCGCGGACGCCGTGGTCATGCAGGAAGACACGCGCCCGGGCGAGGGCTCGGTCCACGTCGGCCTCGCGGTCCCCAAGGGCCACCACGTGCGGCGCCGCGGCGAGATCGTTCGATCGCAAGATGTCTTGCTCCCCGAGGGGACGGAGCTGCGCGCCGGCGAGATCGCGCTTGCGGCGAGCCAGGGCCACGCGGTGGTGACCGTGCACCGGCGCCCGCGGGTCGCGATCCTCTCGACCGGGGACGAGCTCCGCGAGCTCGGCGCCGCGCTCGAGGGCGGCGCGATCCACGATTCGAACACCCACGGCCTGGCCGCCGCGGTGCGGGAGGCGGGCGGGATCCCGCGCTGCCTCGCGCTCGGCGCGGACTCGCAGGAGGCCCTCGACGCCCTGGTCGCCGAGGGCCTTCGCGACGACGTCCTGATCTCGACGGGCGGCGTCTCGGTCGGCGAGTACGACCTCGTGCACGGCGCCTTCGCGGCGGCGGGGATCGAGGAGGTCTTCTGGAAGGTGCGCGTCAAGCCCGGCAAGCCCGCGCGCTTCGGCGTCGGGCCGCGCGGCGTGCCTGCGATCGGGCTCCCGGGCAACCCGGTCAGCGCGCTCGTGAACTTCGAGCTCCTCGCGCGACCGGCGCTGCGGATCCTCCTGGGCGACCCACGCCCGCACCGCCCGCGGATCCGCGTCCGCCTCGCGCGCCCGCTCGTCGCGCCGGGCGCCCGCACCGAGCGCTACCGCGCGCGCCTCGAGGGCGATCTCGCGCACCCGGCGCGGACCGGCGGCTCCGCGGACATGACCTCCCTCGTGGGCGCGGACGTGCTCGTGATCCTCCCCGCGGGCGCGGGCGAGCTCGTCGAGGCGGACGCGCTCGACGTGCGCGGCGGGCGCGGCGCCGCGCGCTCTCCGTGGGAGGCGTGAGCCTTCGCCGCACGATATGCTTCGGGCGCCGCCGGGAACCCGAGGGCGTTCTCGGACGTCTCGATCCCCGGTGACCCAGCCCATGAGCGACGAGATCCGCGACGCGCCGTCCGCCCGGCCCGGGATCGATCCCCTGAAGAGGGCGCTCGGCTCCACCGCTCGACGGGTGCGCCTGCAGCGCGCGCTCGACGCGGGGGCCGTGCTCGCGGTGGTCGCGCTCGGCCTCGCGGGGCTCGTGGTCGCGCTGCTCAAGACGGGCGCTCTCCCCGAGGCCGACGCGTGGCCCTGGCTCGGGGCCGCGGGCGCGCTCCCCGTGCTCGCCGCGCTCGTCGGGTGGGCGCGGCCGGTCCCGCCGCTCCTCGGCGCCAAGCTCCTCGATCGCTCGCACGGCCTCTTCGATCGCGTGAGCAACGCGGTGTCGTTCGCCGCGGAGGCGGAGCGCACGCCGTTCATGGACGCGGCGATCGAGGACGCGGTCGCGCAGGCGAAGGGGCTGGACCCCGCGCGCGCGATGCCGATCCGACCGCCCGTGGAGCTCCTCGTCGCGCTCGGCCTCGGGATCGGCGTGGCGGCGCTCGCGCTCCTCGAGGTGCCGCGCACGTGGGTCGAGACGATCGTGCGGGGCGGCATCGTCCCCGTGGAGATCCACGCCGACGAGCTCGACGCCTACGAGAGCCACCTGCGCGAGCTCCTCGACGATCCCGAGACCGACGACGAGGTGCGGGCGGCGGCGCAGGAGCTCAACCGGATCATCGAGGACCTCGCCGACGAGCGGCTCGACCGCGAGGAGAGCCT
>JAYRVK010000070.1:0-1912 GCA_041918555.1 Sandaracinaceae bacterium | reverse complement strand
CTTCCTCGCGGTGTCGCAGGACGGTGAGCGGTTCGACGTCGTGGCGCGCCACGCGCTCGTCTCGCTCCGCGGCGCGACGGTTCCGCTGTGGGACGCGCCGTGACCGACGAGCTCCACCGCTCGTTCCGGCAACACCTCCACCCGCCCATCCAGGCGGTGACGCTGCCGACCGATCCGGAAAAGACCATCGCTCGGGTGGAGCTCGCGCTCACGCTGTACCTGGCCGAGCCGAGGCGCTGGGCGCACGGCGGTGCGGCTCAGGTCCTCCAGTCCCTCCTCGCCGTCGTCCCGCCGGACTTCCTCACCCTCTTCAGCACGTCGCTCACGCCGCGGTGGTACGCGCTCGATCGGTCCCGACAGCAGGAGCTCGCCGGGCTGCTCACGCTGCCGTGGAGCGAGTCGATCCCGCGCCACCTCTTCCGGCTGGATGTGGTCGACGACCCGCACTGCCCGTCGTGCGGCTTCTCGTACACGGAGGTCGACCCGGGGCGCTCGGAGTGCGCGGCGGTGATCGAGGTGACGCTGCCGCAAGAGCTCGACGCGGGCTATCTCCTGCCGATCGCGCGGGCCGCGCTGGCCGCGGGTCCGCTGTGCTCCGGGATCGGCGGGTACGCCGTGAAGATGAATCAGGCCTACCTCGCCGACGCGTTCGACCTCGCGTGGGCGTGGACCCGACGCTTCGTCGGTCTGGACGTCCAGTTCCCCGAGCAGATGGCGTGGCTCGCGCCTCGCGGGCTGCCGGGAACGAACTGGCTGACGCTGCTCGGACGCCCGGTCGCGGACCGGTTCCGATTCGAGCTCGAGCAGGCCGTCGCGCACCCGTGGATCGACCCGCAGGTGCGCGTGGAGCGCGCGGGCGACAACGTGCTGATCGTGGCCGGCGAGGCGCCGACGACCGGCGACCGACACTTCTTCGACGACGCGTCGGCGTACCGCGAGGTCGGCCAGACCACCCGCAAGCTCCTCGCGCCGACGCCGGATCTCCTCGGGCGCTTCCGCGACGAACACGAGAGTGACGCGTGGTTCCGCCGGCTCGCGACGCCCACTGACTAGCCGGCGCCCGCACCATTCCGCCCAAAGATCGGAAGGAGAGAAGACGACAATGGGACGAACACCACCATCCCTCCCGCGTCCGCGGAGCGGACGCCCTCTCCTCGTCTCCCACTCTCCTCGTCTCCCGGCGGAATTCCGCCCACCCGGTCCCACCTCACAGCGCCGCGAGGACGGCGGCGCCGACCGCCGTCGTCGGCGTCTTCCCGGGATCGAGCCGGGCCCGCGCCGCGCGGACCGCGGCGCGCACGCGCGCCGCAGCGTCGCGCTCCCCGACGTGCTCGAGGAGCATCGCCGCCGCGAGGATCGCGCCCGTCGGATCCGCGCGCTGCGGGACGTCGGCGAGGCGGTGCGGCGCCGAGCCGTGCACGGGCTCGAAGACCGCGCACTCGCGGCCGAGGCTCGCCGACGGCGCGCCGCCGACGCCGTGGTCGAAGGCCGCGGTGAGATCCGAGAGGACGTCCGAGAAGAGGCTCGTCGCCGCGATCACGTCCCAGCCGCGCGGGTGCTTCACGAAGGCCGCGACGAACGCGTCGGCGTTCACGAGCTCGAACCGGACGCCCGCGCGCGCGTGGCGCTCCGCCGCCGCGCGGAAGATGCGCGCGGAGCCGCGCAAGACCGTGGGCTTGTCGACGAGGGTGACGCGGTCGGTGGCGCGCGCGAACGCCTCGGCGAGGAGGCGATCGGCGCCGGCCTCCGTGACGATCGAGCGCGCGATCGCGGGCGGGCCCGGGTCCTCGGGCTCGCCGTAGAGCCCCTCGAACGCGTGGCCGACCACGATCGCGTGCTCGGTGGGGCGGACGAGGAGGTCGAGCGCGAGCGCGCGGCGGAGCTGGAGGATCGGGCTCGCGCAGCCCTCGGG
>JAYRVK010000069.1:0-2232 GCA_041918555.1 Sandaracinaceae bacterium | reverse complement strand
CCGGCGCGAGGCGCGCCGGGTCGGTCGGGCGGCGCTGCGCGCCGCCACGACCTCCGGGGCGAGACCTCGGGTATGGTCTCGGTCGTGGGAGGCGGTTCGAGGGCGGCGCGGCTCGTGTGGGCGCTCCTGGCGGTCGGCTGCGAGTGCGGCGAGGCGCCGCAGACCACCGAGCCCGCGCCCGGAGCCGAACCCACGCCGGAGTGGGAGGTCGCCCCCGGCGGATTGCTGTCGGTCGGCTCCGACCACGGCTGCGTCGCGCGCGGCGGGCGCGCGCTGTGCTGGGGCGACAACTCGAGCGGGCAGCTCGGCGACGGGACCACCGTCTCACGCGGCGAGGCGCGTCCCGCGGTGGACCTCGACGGGGTCGTGGGCGTGACCGCGGGCTGGGAGCAGTCCTGCGCGTGGCGCGACGACGGGACCGCGCGGTGCTGGGGGCACTCCGGGAGCGACGACCGCGAGGACGTGCGACCGAGCCCGCGGCCGGTGCGCGGGCTGACCGACGTCGCCTCCGTCGCGCTCACCCCGGGCTCGTCGCGCGCGTGCGCGATCCACGGCGAGGGCCGCGTGAGCTGCTTCGGGTACGACGCCTGGGGCGCAGAAGAGGCGGTCGCACCGGTCGCGGTAGAGGGCGTCGCGGAGGCGGTGCAGCTCGCGCTCCACCGCGACCACGGCTGCGCGCGGACGCGGACGGGGAGCGTCGCGTGTTGGACGTACGGCGACGCGGCGCCACAGGCCGAGGTGCTCTCTCCGGGCAGCGTCGAGCGCCTCGCGATGGATCCCGAGGGCTACGCGCTCCTCGTCATCGACGGCGAGCTGCGGCGCTGGACGCCGTTCTCCGGCGCGGCGCCCGTGGCCGTGGCCGGGCTGTCCGACGTCGTCGAGGCGATCGCGGGCGAGGGCTTCGACTGCGCGCTCGACGCTTCGGGCGCGGTGCGCTGCTGGGCCGACGCGGATCGCGACCTGCCCGGCCCGTTCGAGGCGGAGCCCGCGCGGGTGGGCGGGCTCGATCGGGCCACCGCGATCGCGGGCCACGGCCCCAGCCGGTGCGCGCTCGACGGGGACGCGATCCGGTGCTGGGGCCGCGCGGACCTATGGGTCCCGGACCCGTTCCTCGAGGCCACGATCGTCCCCGGGATCGAGGACGCGGAGGAGATCGGCGGGGGCGGTCTCCTCACCTGCGTGCGGCACGCGGACGGGGGCGTGAGCTGCTGGGGAAGCTCGGTCGCGCTCGGCCTCGACCGCGGGGAGCGGGTGTTCTCGCCGCGGCGCATCGCGGAGCGGGACGTGGCGCGCCTTCACGTGGGCTCCGATCTGCTGGTCTGCCTCGAGGACCTCGCCGGTGCGGTGCGGTGCCTCGGCCAGCTCCCGGTCGGGGGATCCGAGGAGGTCGTGGACCCCACCATCGTCCCCGAGCTCGCGCGGCCCGAGGCGCTCTCGCTCGGTTACGGAGGGGCCTGCGTGCGCCGCGGCGGCTCGTGGCGCTGCTTCGGCGAGATCTCGGGTACGCCCGAGCTGGCGCGCCACGACGTCGTCCTCGCGACGCACTTCGGCTCCTGCGGCGTGCGCGACGACCGCCTCACGTGCTGGGCCTCCGGGTTCATCGACGGTCGCTACCACCGCGAAGGCACGCTCCGGTCGACGACCCTCGGGCGGCCCGACGCCATCGCGATGTCCGAGCCGGGGACCGGCAAGACGGTCTGCGCGCTGTTCGCGAGCTCCACCCCCAACGTGCAGTGCTGGGAGCTCGACCCCGATGTCGAGGTCGCACCCGTTCCGGTGCGAGGGCTCGAGGGGGCGCGCGAGATCGTCCTCACGGGTCGTCGGGTCTGCGGACTCCTGGAGGGGGGCAACGTTCGTTGCGTTCCCTACCGCGAATTCCCGACGATGTCGTTCGAGGAGCCGCACGACGTACGGGGGATCAGCGGCGCGAGTGCGGTCGCCTCCGGCCTCGGATCCGCGTGCGCGCTCCTCCGCGGGGGTCGCGTCGCGTGCTTCGGCGCGCTCGACGCGCGCGGCGACGGGAGCCCGGGCTACGTCGACGCGGCCGTGGAGATCGCGGTGCCGTGAGGCGCCGCGCTCGTGCGATCCTCGCTCCGTGGCCAAGCGTCCTCGCACCGAGCGCCGCGCCGCCGCGCGCGAGCAGAAGAAGCTCGCCGACGCGCGCGAGCGCCTCGCGCGTCTGAGCGAGGGCGGCACTCCCGCGCGCCCGATCGAGGTGATGAGCGCGTCGGT
>JAYRVK010000068.1:0-6240 GCA_041918555.1 Sandaracinaceae bacterium | reverse complement strand
GCCCGCCACCGAGTCCCAGGGCTCGCCCGCCCCCCACGCCACCGAGGGCGTCCTCTTCGTGGCGCGGCTCGGTCCGGAGGAGCGGCCCAAGTTCGAACGCGCGTGCCTCCGGGCGGGCCACCGCGCGATCGTGATCGGCGCGCCGTCGGTCTGCCGAGAGATCCTCGAGGCCGAGGCGGTCGCGCCGGCCTCGCTCTTCGTCGACGTCAAGGTCCCGGGCGCGCCCGAGCTCATCGCCTGGGTCCGCGGCGCGCCGCGGTGGCGCTCGCTCTCGATCGTCGCCCTCGTCCAGCACCCGACGGAGAGCGCGTACGTCGAGGCGCATCGCATCGGCGTCGACGACGTCACGCTTCGAACGGACGTGGGCGCGCTCACTCGCCGCCTCGCCGCGGTGTCCTCGGACGACGAGATCCACGCCGATCCGACGCAGGGGCGCGCGCTCGTCGCGCACCCGGACGGACAGCGCCGCCGCGTCGTGGGCCGCACCCTCCACCAGGCGGGCTTCGAGGTCGCGTTCGCGAGCGACGCCGCGGAGCTGTCGAAGCGTATGGCGGAGCACCCGGACGCCACGCTCCTCGCGATCGCCGAGTCGATCGTCGCCGGAGATCCCGACCTCGTCACGCGGCTGCGGTCCAACGCGACGCAGCCGGATCTGCCGACCGTCATCCTCGACGTCGACACGGACACGGAGCACGCCGGCGGGACCTCGGGCCGCCTCGGGGTGGTGGCCGACGCGGCCGCGCCGGACAACCTGCTCTTCGTGGTCAACGAGCTCGGCGCGCAGCTCGGCGGGGACCTGCGCGCGACACCGCGCCTCCTCTACTCCACGCTGTGCGCGTTCCGTCGCGCGCACGACGTGAGCCCCGAGTTCGGCCTCACGTACAACATCAGCCGCGACGGACTCTACGTGCGCACGGTGGATCCGCCGCCCGTGTCGACGAGCGTGTGGCTCGAGCTCCGGCCCCCCGGGACGACGCAGATCGTGCACCTGAGAGGCCAGGTCGTCTGGGTCCAGCGCGCGGCCAACGGCGCGCGCGCCACCGTGCCGCCCGGATTCGGGGTGCGGCTCCTCGACCCGGAGTGCCCGCCGGTGGACCTCGAGCGCTATCGCGGGGCGTACCAGGCCTTCCGGGAGGAGCCCCGGCCCTACGTCGTGGCGCAGCCGGTGCGCAAGGGCAGCGCGCCTCCGGGCAGCGATCGCGCGCGGCTCCTCGTCGTGGACGACGACGAGCGCACGCTGCGCGTGTACCGGCGCATCCTCGAGGCGAGCTACGAGATCGTGACGGCGCACGACGGCCAGGACGCGATCACGAAGTTCGAGCGGACGCGCTTCGACGCGGTCCTCTGCGACATCGGGATGCCCGGTATCGGGGGCCTCGACGTGCTGAAGCGCATCCACGAGCTGCGCCCGCACGTGCCCGTGGTGATGGCCACCGGCGCCCCCACCGTCGACTCCGCGATCCGCGCGATCGAGCACGGCGCGTTCCGCTACCTCACCAAGCCCTTCGACGCCGAGACGCTGAAGGGCACGATCGAGCGCGCCATCCAGCTCGGTCGGCTCGCTCGCCTCAAGCAAGACGCCTTGCACGTCCACGCGGACGCCACGGGGAGGCGGAGCGGCCCCGAGCTGCGCCGCTCGTTCGAGCGCGCGCTCGACCACCTCTACATGGCCTATCAGCCGATCGTGGCGTGGCGCGCGCAGGAGGTGCTCGCGTACGAGGCGCTCGTCCGCTCCACCGAGACGAGCCTGCCCCACCCCGGCGCGCTCTTCCAGGCCGCCGAGGCGCTCGGCGAGCTCGGGACGCTGAGCCGCGCCATCCGCGCCCTCGCGCCGACGCCCTTCGAAGACCGCAACGAGCGCCTCTTCCTCAACCTGCACGCCCACGATCTCATGGACGACGACCTCTTCTCCGCGAGCACCTCCCTCGCCGCGATGGCGCACCGGGTGACGCTCGAGATCACCGAGCGCGCCTCCCTCGAGGGCATCTCCGGGATCCCGCGGCGCATCGCGGACCTGCGGGCCATGGGCTTCACCATCGCGATCGACGACATCGGCGCCGGATACGCCGGCCTGACCAGCTTCGCGCAGCTCGAACCGGACGTCGCGAAGCTCGACATGAGCCTGATCCGCGACGTCCACCGCGTGCCCACGAAGCAGCGGTTGATCCGCTCGTTCCGGGAGATCTGCGACGATCTGGGCATCGTCCTGGTGTGCGAGGGGGTCGAGACGCGCGAAGAGCGCGACTGCATGCTGGAGCTCGGTTGCGACGTCTTCCAGGGGTACCTCTTCGGCCGCCCCGATCGCGAGCTGAAGGGGGCAATGGTCGACGTCTAACCCAAAAGGGTTAAGCCGCTATTTGCCGCGGGATGTGGCTTGCGCCGTTGCACCGGATTCGGTTCACTCGGTGAATGCCGCCGAAGGGGTTGCTCGACTCCCTGCGGGAGGGCCTGCAGGTCATCGATCCCGACTACCGCTACGTCTACGTCAACGCCGCCGTGGCGGCGCAGGGCAAGACTACGCGCGAGTCGCTGATCGGGCGGCGGATGACGGACTGCTATCCGGGCATCGATCAAACGCCGATGTTCACCGTGCTCAGACGCTGCATGGAGGGGCGCCGCGCCGAGGAGATGGAGAATCACTTCACCTTCCCGGACGGCTCCCGCGGCTGGTTCGAGCTCCGCTTCGAGCCGGTCCCCGAGGGGGTGGCGATCCTCTCGATGGACATCACCGCGCGCAAGCGCGCCGAGGAGCGGCTGGCTCGGACGGCGCGCGCGCTGAGCACGCACAGCCGGTGCAACCAGGCCCTGGCGCGCGCCGACGACGCCGTCGAGCTCATGCGGGAGGTCTGCTTCCTGATCGTAGAGTCGGGGGGCTACGCCGGGGCCGCGCTGCTGCGACCGCCAGCGCGCGACGGCGAGCCCATGGCCTCGCTCGCGCAGGCCGGCTGCGCCACGCTGCCGTCGTGGCCCGAGGAGATCACGGCCGGGCTCGTCGTCGAGTGCACCACCGCGCGGCGCCCGGTCGTCCGGGCGCTCGACGCCGGTGAGCGCGATCGCCACGCGCTGGGGGCCCTGATGGCGCAGCCGGTGGCGCGGCGGGGTGCGATGGCGGCGCTCGTCATCGCGGCGCGCGAGGGGGACGCCTTCGACGCGGCCGAGGCGAGGCTGCTGGAGGAGGTCGCGACCGACCTCGCGCACGGCCTCGCGACGATCGGTACCCGCCTCGCCCTGGACGATTCCAACGCCCGGCTCGAGCGGCAGCGGGCGCGCACTCGCGCGATCTTCGACCAACTGCCCATCCCGGCCTACGTGTGGCGCTTCGAAGGTGGTGAGGTGGTCCTCGATGACTTGAACGACGCGGCGGACCTCATCGGGCTCGGCGAGCTGCGCGGCGCGCTCGGGGTCTCGGCCGACACCATCGCCGAGGGCATCCCGGGGATCGTCGACGACCTGCGGACCTGCGCGCGCACGGGCGAGATCGTCACGCGCGAGCTGGAGTGCGTGCTGCCCGGGGCCACGGATCGGCGGCGCTGGCTCCTCACGTACGGCCGCGTGCCCCCGGAGCGCGTCGTCCAGCACGCTCGGGACGTGACGGATCAGCGCCGCATGGAGGAGCAGCTCACCGCGGCGCAGC
This sequence comes from Sandaracinaceae bacterium, assembly GCA_041918555.1. Taxonomy (GTDB): domain Bacteria; phylum Myxococcota_A; class Polyangia; order Polyangiales; family Sandaracinaceae; genus JACKEC01. Next base: position 2,606 of record JAYRVK010000068.1, on the reverse strand, counting down.
GCCTCGACGCCGTGGGCCGCCTCGCCGGCGGCGCGGCGCACGACTTCAACAACCTGTTGAGCGTGATCCTCACTTACGCGGACTTCACCGACGAGGCGCTACCGGAGGACAGCCCGATCCGCGAGGACGTGGCGCAGATCCGGGCGGCCGCCGAGCGCGCCGCGGCGCTGACGCGGGGCTTGCTCGCCTTCAGCCGCCGCCAGGTGCTCGAGCCCCGGGTGACCGATCTCAACGTCGGGCTCGAGGCGATGCGCGGCATGCTCCAACGCATCCTGCGCGAGAACGTGGAGCTCCGTCTGCGCCTGGCGCCGGACCTCGGGCGCGTTCTCGTGGATCTGAGCCAGATGGAGCAGGTCGTGATGAACCTCGCCATCAACGCGGCCGACGCGATGCCGCGCGGGGGGATCCTCACGCTCGAGACCGCGAACGTGGAGCTCGACGAGCCCTACGCGCTCCAGCACGCGTTCATGCAGCCGGGGCGCTACGTCCGACTTGCCTGCACGGACACGGGGGAGGGGATGACGCCGGAGGTGCGCTCCCGGATTTTCGAGCCCTTCTTCACGACCAAGCCCAAGGACCGCGGCACGGGCCTCGGGCTCTCCATCGTCTACGGGGTCGTGAAGCAGAGCGGCGGGAACGTCTGGGTGTACTCGGAGCCGGGCCGCGGCGCGACCTTCAAGATCTACCTCCCGCGGGTGGACGCGCCGGCCGATGCGCCGGCCGCAGCGGCGCCCCGCCGATCGATCGCGGGGGGCGAGGTCATCCTCCTGGTCGAGGACGAGCCCGCGGTCCGCCGCGCGGCCGAGCGCATCCTGCGGGGCGCGGGCTACGAAGTGTTCAGCGCGCCCGGGGGCGAGGTCGCCCTCCGCGAGCACGCGAATCGCGACGCGCGGATCGATCTGCTCGTCACGGACGTGGTGATGCCCAAGATGAGCGGCCGGGAGCTCGCCGCGCAGATGACGCGGGCGCGGCCCGCGCTGCGGGTGCTGTTCACCTCGGGCTACACCGACGACCCCATCGTCCACCACGGAGTGCTCGACGCGGGGACCCACTTCATCGCGAAGCCGTTCTCCCCGGGAGAGCTGACCCAGAAGGTCCGAGCCGTCCTCGACGCCGAGCGCGGGAACGGCCCCGCCTCCGCCGCGCGCGACGAGCCTGCTTGACCGCGGGCCCGCGCCGGGTGATCGAAGCGGGGTGGAGGAGGTCGACGAGGCGCGCCTGCGGCAGATGCTCGAGCACCTGCCGCTCTTCGCCGTGATGATCGACCGCGAGCGCCGCTTCCTCTGGGTCAACCGCGTCGACGAGACGCTGACCCTGGCGCAGGTCCTCGCGAGCCGCGTCGACGACTTCATCCACGCCTCGTCGCTCCCGGCGGCGATCGAGCAGACCGAGCGGGCCTTCGAGACCGGCGAGGTGACCTTCTACGAGGCGCGCGGCTACGGGCAGGGCGAGACCGCCACGTGGTACGGCACGACGGTCGTGCCGCTCCCCGCGGCGCGACCGAGCGAGGCGCGCGCGCTGCTGCTCTCGAACGACGTGACGCAGCGCAAGCTCGCCGAGGAGGCGCTCCGCGCGAGCGAGCGCCGCTTCCGGCGGCTGACCGAGGCCATCCCCGACTTCATCTGCATCGTCGATCGCGCGCACCGCGTCCTCTACGTCAACCGCGAGCCCCAGCCCGGCACCGGGCTCACCCGCGAGGACATCCTCTCGGTGCGCGTCGGAGACCTCGCGCACCCCGAGGACCGCGGGCGCGCGGAGGCCGCGGTCGAGCGCGTCTTCACCTCCGGCGAGCCCGTGTTCTACGAGACGCGCGGCGGGCGCAGCGGCCGCTTCTTCGCGTGCCGCGTGATCCCGCTGGACGGGGACGGCGAGGAGCGCGCGCTCCTGCTCGTCGCGGACGTGACGGAGGAGCGCCGGGCGGAAGACGAGCGCGCGGAGCTCCGGGCGCGCCTGACGCAGTCGCAGAAGATGGAGTCGCTCGGCCAGCTCGCGGGCGGGGTCGCGCACGACTTCAACAACCTGCTGCTCGTGATGCGCAGCCACCTCGAGCTCGCGCGCCGCGCCCTCGAGCGCGGGCTGGACGCGCAGGGCGAGATCGAGGGCGCGGGCGCGGCGATCGATCGCGCGCAGGAGCTGACGGGGCGCTTGCTCGCGGTCGCGCGCCGCCAGCCGCGCCGCCCCGAGCGCGTGGAGCTCGTGGGCTTCGTGCGGCGCGCGACGGAGCTGTTCGCGCGCGTGATGCCGGAGTCGCTGAGCCTCCTCATCGAGGTCGACGACGCGCCGCTCCACGCCTTCGTCGACCCGGGCCAGCTCGAGCAGGCGCTCCTCAACCTGTGCCTCAACGCGCGCGACGCGATCGCGGGCGCCGGGGTGATCCGGCTGCGCGTGCGGCGCGCGGAGCCGCCCGCCGAGGGCGGAGCGTCGCGCGGCGTCGAGGTGTCGGTGATCGACACGGGCGCGGGGATGGACGAGGCGACGCTCGCGCGCGCCTTCGAGCCGTTCTTCACGACCAAGCCGCCGGGCCGCGGCACGGGCCTCGGGCTCGCGCTCGTCGACGGCATCGTCGCGAGCCATCAGGGGCGCGTGGCGGTGACGAGCGCGCCGGG
>JAYRVK010000067.1:0-1679 GCA_041918555.1 Sandaracinaceae bacterium | reverse complement strand
GATGGGCGCGCCTCGCGCGCCGCGCCGCGCGCGACGGCGTCTCGCCGTTCGCGCTCGTCGCCGCCGCGGCGTTCGCCGGCCTCCAGCGCGTGCTCGGGACCGACGACGTGGTCCTCTCGACCGCGCTCGCCGGCCGGCCCGATGGCGCCGCGAGCGTCGGCCCGTACGCGCGCGCCCTCCCCGTTCGCCTGCGCACCGCCGCGACCCCCCGGGGGGTGGCCGACGCGCTCGCCGAGGCGGCCGAGCACGCGGACGCGCCGCCCTGGCAGGTCGTGGCCGCCGCGGGCGCGCGCGGCGCCGCGCGCCTCGGCCGCTTCTTCCTCACGTGGCTTGATCCGTCGGCGGTGCCACGCGCGCCGGGCCCGCTCACCCCGCGCTGGCGCGAGGGCGAGTACCGCTTCGCGACCCGCGCGACCGACACCGAGATCCTGATCGGCGCGCTGGTCGACGACGGACTGCAAGTCCACTTGCACGGTGGCGACGCCGTGGCCCCGGTCGCCGCGGCGCTCGAGGCCGAGCTCCGCGCGCTGACCCGCTCGGAGGCCGCGCTCGTCGTGTACGCCCCTGACGACGCGCCGCTCCCCGTCGCGCGGCCGCTGGTCATCGAGCGCGTCGACGCCGGGGCGGCGACGAGTGAGCTCGTGCTCTTGCCGCGCCGCGCGTCCTCCCTCCACGCGGGCGACGCGCTCGACGCCGCGGTCGCGGAGGCGCTCGCGGTCACCGAGGCGCGCACCGTCGCGCTCGCCGGCGTGCTGCCCGCGCTGACCGGGCTAGCGGCCCGCCCGCTCGCGCGCCCCGACCAGGTCCTCACGACGGGGCACGCGGTCACCGTCGTCGCGATGGTCCGCACGCTGGCGCGCGCGCTCGAGCGCACGGGCCGCCGCGTCGCCGACGTGAGCGTGGGCTTCCTCGGCTACGGCGCGATCGGCCGCGCCGTCCACGAGCTCGCCGTCGCCCGCCTCGGCGCGCCGCGCGAGATCGCGATCCAGGATCCGCGGCACGGACCGATCGCGGGCCCGCTCGACGCCGACGTGATCCTCGGCGCGACGAGCGGCGGCCGCGCGCTCGACGTCGGCGCGCTGCGCCCCGGCACGCTCGTGGTCGACGACTCGTTCCCCCGCTGCTTCGACGACGTGGAGGCGCGCGCCCGCATGGAGCGCGAGCGCGACGTCCTCCTCGTCGGCGGCGGGATGATCGACGCCGGCCCGCTCGCGCGCTGGTCCCCGTTCGCCGAGGCCGACGAGGCGCGGCGCCGCTTCCCGACCGCGTGGCTGCCCGGCTGCCACGCCGAGGCGATCCTGTGCGCCGCGCGCCCCGCGCTCGGCCCGACCGTCGGCGTCGTCGACCTCGCGCGCGCCGCCCTGGTGTGGGACGCGATCGACGCGCTCGGCTGGGACGTCCCCCCGCTCCACCTCGGCGGCTGGGAGATCCCCGACGCGGTGCTCGACGGCGTGCGGAGGTCGCGGTGAGGACGATCCCGGTCCTCCCCGGCGACGGCATCGGCCCGCCCGTCACCGCCGAGGCGCAACGTGTCTTGCACCATCTCGGCTGGCGCACCGTCGAGCACGACTTCGGCCACGGCTGCTTCCTGCGCACCCGCGAGGCGCTGCCCGAGCGCACGCTCCAGGCGGTGCGCGACGCGAAGGTGGCCTTCGTCGGCGCGGCGACCTCGCCGCCCG
>JAYRVK010000066.1:0-2380 GCA_041918555.1 Sandaracinaceae bacterium | reverse complement strand
GAGGAGCGCGAAGGCGGCGAGCGCGAGGGTGCGGCGCACGAGCCATCGACACTCCGAGCGGCGCGGTGTTCCCACGCCCCGAGTATGTGCCGTGCCCGCGTTCGCGCTATCGTCGGCGCGGATGTCCGACGCCGACCGGCTGGCGGCGATCGAGGAGCGGCTCGGCTATCGGTTCCGCGACCCGAGCCTGCTCGTCGATGCCCTCACCCACCGCTCGTTCCGGAACGAGCGGCCCGACCTCGCGTCGCGCGACAACGAGCGCCTGGAGTACCTGGGCGACGCGATCGTCGACCTCGCGGCCTCGGCGCTCCTCTTCGAGCGCTACCCCGACGCGCGCGAGGGCGAGCTCACGCGGCGGCGGGCCGATCTCGTGTGCGAGGCCGGCCTCGCCGTCATCGCGCGCGCGCTCGGGCTCGGCGAGGCGCTCCGGCTCGGCCGCGGCGAGGATCGCAGCGGCGGGCGCACGAAGCCTCGGCTCCTCGCGTCCGTGCTCGAGGCGCTGGTGGCCGCGGTCTCGCTCGATCGCGGGAGCGCCGAGGCCCTCGCGGTCGCGCGCGCGCTCCTCGCGCCCCACGTCGAGGCGAGCGCCCCGGGCGAGCTCGACTACAAGAGCAGACTGCAAGAGATCTTGCAGTCCGGCGGCGGCGCTCCGCCGGTGTACGAGCACGTGCGGAGCGACGGGCCGGACCACGACCGCATCTTCCACGTGGAGGCGATGCACGAGGGTCGCAGCATCGGCCGCGGCTCGGGCGGCTCCAAGCTCCGCGCCGAGCAGCTCGCGGCGCGCGACGCCCTCGAGCGGCTCGAGGCGGCCGGCACCGATCGGTGACGATTGCCAATGAAATGAGACGATCCACACGCAGGAAGTTGGCGCGCGAGAAATGCGCGCTATGCTCGCCCCCCGTGAGCTTCGAGACGCCCAGCGCCCGCGCCCAAGCCAAGCGAATCCTCGATCGACTCAACCTCCCCGGGATGGCGGCTCTCTACGACGCCAAGGGGAACATCGTGGCCAAGGCGGGCCAAGCGCTGCTCCGCCCCAAGGGCCTGAGCGTGGTGAACATCGGCGACGGCTATCGGCTCTGCGTCCAGCGCGCGACCGAGAGCGTGCTCGCCGAGCGCCTCGAGTGGGGCACCGCGCTCCTGCGCCGGCTGCTTCGCGGCGAGAGCGATCAAGACGCCGCTTGATTTCCCGAGGGGCGCTGCGCGCGCCCCTCGTCGTGGTCTCACGCTCCGTCCGGCGGGAAGTACACGCGCAGGGGGTCGTTGGCCTCCGCGAGGTGGACCACGAGGCCGGAGACGCTCCCGGTCGCGATCGCCGTGATCACGCCGTCGCCCGGCTCCGTCGCCCGACGGAACGAGAGCGCGCGCAGCGGCCGCCGGTTCGGAGGCCCCGTGAGGATGCCGATCGCGACGACCGCGTCGGTCTCGACGCCCTCGCAGCGGCACGCGAGCATCGCGTCCGCGAGGGTCCCGTCCGGCGCCTCGGCCGCGGGGACCGAGGGGTCGCGCCCGAACGCGAAGGGCACGTGCGCGAGCAGGTCCGGGCAGGTCCCGATCGCGCGGGTCAGGAGCGCGCGGAAGCGCTGCCGACGGACGTCCAGATCCGGCTCGCTGCGGAGCTGCGTCAGCTCGGCGTCGAGCCACGGCGGCGGGCTCGGCTCCTCGAGCGCGCCCGACGTCGCGTCCTGCACCACGAGATCGAAGCGCAGCTCGGGATCGATCTCGGCGAGCGCGTCGCGGAGCCGCGCCACCGGCGTCGCGCCCGGAGCGTAGAGGAGCACCGCGCCGGCCCACCCTCCCGCGTGACCATCGCCGCGCGCGTGGTCGGAGCCGCCCGCGGCGAGCGAGGCGCGCATCGCCAGCTCGCCCGCGAGCGCCGACGGCGGGGACGGTCCCGTGATGTCGATGTCGTCGATCGCGATCCGATCGTCCGTCACCACGATCCGCGGGAGCCGGGCGTCGAGCGCGCGGCCGCGCGACGCGGGGGGCGCCGGGCTCACGCTGCGGAAGAGGACCGCGCCCTCGGGGCGCTCGAAGGCGCCGCGCACGCGATCGGCCGACGCGCGGCACTCGGCGGTGGGAGGATCGGGGCGCGGGGTCTGCGTGGGAGAGCCGGCATCACAAGCGGCTGCGAGGAGCGCGAGCGCCGCGGAGGTCCATCGGGTCACGGCGCACAGCGTATCTCGCATTGACGCGGGGTGTACGCTCTCACCGATGTACGCACGCGTCGTCCTCTCTCTGGTCCTCGCGCTCGGCTGCACCGCCGGCAACCGCCCCCCCGGCCGCGACGGCTCGGCCTCCGGCCTCGACGGCTCCGTGCCGCCCGGCACCGACGCGATGGTCGGCCCGTTCCGCTGCGAGCCCGGCACGAGCGCCTGCG
>JAYRVK010000065.1:0-1525 GCA_041918555.1 Sandaracinaceae bacterium | reverse complement strand
TCTCCCCCCCACAGCGGCGCGCGCAACGGTGTCGAGGCCCCGTCCTCGCCGTGCTCGGCGCTGCGCGCCTGCGCGCGTCTCCGGGCGGCTCCGGGCAGGGCCTCGACACCGTTGCGCGCGCCGCTGTGGGGGGGAGACCCGCGAACGAGCGCGGGCCCGAAAGGAGCTCTCCGATGACGAAGCCGAATCCGTTCACCTTCCGCCTCTACGGGGTGTCGCTCGAGGCCGTGCGCACGGTGGCGCCGCGCATCGAGGAGATCGCCCGGCACGACGGCGATCTGGCGAGGCAGGCGCGCCGGGCGCTGACGAGCATGCACTTGAACTTGGCGGAGTCGATCGACTTGGCGGGTGGGAACCGCGTGCTGCGGATGCGCACGTCGCTCGGCTCGACCAACGAGGTGATCGCGTGCCTCGACGTCGGGGTGGCGCTCGGCTACGTGGTGCACGACGAGCGGGCGATGGACGCGCTCTCGAGGGTGCGCGCGACGCTGCTGAAGCTCGTGATGAAGAAGCGCTGAGCGAAGTCTCTTCGACGCGCGGTGACTTCCCCGGTCGCCGCGCGCGGGGCGCGAGCTCAGATGCCCCAGCGAGCGAGCAAGTATGCTTGCACCATCGACACCTCGCTCGCCGGCAGCGCGCGGTCGTAGATCAAGACCTCGCCGTAGTGGTTCGCGAAGCGCCCGTTGTCGGGGTTCTGGTGCGACGCGAGCCACCAGTTGTTCGGCTGGGTGATCCGGCCACCGTGCGCGCTGCCGAGCACCGCGGTGGCGCCGTCGACGTGGAGCGTGACCGCGCCCGTCATCTCGCGCACGAGCGCCGCGACGTGCGGGCGGTCGTCCGCGTAGCTCGTCGTGTCGCGGAACTGCGCGCCGTCCTCTCGGTGGCCGAAGCCGATCCGCCCGCCCGCGTAGTACATCGCGGCGTCGTCGTGGGTGCCGTCGCGGTCGCCTCCGACCATCGTCGCGTTGAGGAACCAGAAGTCCTCCTCGCGCGTGTAGCTGTTCCGGAAGACCACGAAGATCGTCACGTCGCTCATGTCGGGGATCGGGAACTGGCAGCGCGAGCCCGAGTTGCCGTCGGTGAACATCGACGGGCGCCCCGGCCCGATCCCGTCGGGCGTCCACGTGACTTGCGTGCACGCGCCGTCGTTGCCGCCGGTGAGGTCGACCCACGTGCCGGGCATCGAGGCGGGCGCGCCGAACGCGCCCGTGACGCGCCGCGCGTCGAAGTGGACCAGGAGGTTGCCGAGCACCGGCGGGACGTCCGGGCTCCCACCCGCGTCCGAGCCCGCGTCGCGATCGGGGCTCCCCGCGTCGGTGCCCGCGTCCACGCGATCGCCGGCGTCCACGCGATCGCCGGCGTCCACGCGGTCGCCGGCGTCCACGCGATCGCCGGCGTCCACGCGATCGCCGGCGTCGGTGCCCGCGTCGAAGCCCGCGTCGAAGTCGGGCCCGCCGTCGAAGCCGCCGCCCGCGTCGAAGCCCCCGTCGGCCCCGGCGCCCATCGTGCCGCTGCGGTCCAGGAC
>JAYRVK010000064.1:0-2782 GCA_041918555.1 Sandaracinaceae bacterium | reverse complement strand
CTACGGCCTCTGAACCGTGCCCGCGCCGCCGACGCCGGCCGCGCCGCCCGTGCCCGCGGGGATCGAGGAGGCGTTGCCGCCCGACGCCGAGTTGCCGGTCGTCGTGATCGTCACGGTCGTCGGCGCGCCGTTCGCGGACTTGATCGCCGCGGCGACCTGCTCGGCGGTCCACTTCTGCTCGTCGGCCATCTTGAGGATCGGGCCGATGACCTCGGAGGGGACGGACGACGCGAAGTACCAGTTCACGGCCGCGGTCCCGCCGGTCGCGGTCGAGGGGGCCTGGCCCTGCTGGCCGCTCACGGTCTGCGCGAGCTGCCCCGCGGTCGGCACCGTCGAGTGCCGCTCGGGCGCCTGCGACACCGCGGCGCCGACCGGCCCGATGTGCACGCAGAGCTGCACGCAGGAGGGCGGCTGCGGGCCGGGCCTCGGCTGCTACCCGCTCGTCGACGGCGGCGCGATCGAGCTCCTCTGCTCGCGCGCCGGCTCGGGCTCGCTCGGCGCGGCGTGCGGGACCGGCCGCGAGTGCGCGTCGGGCCTGTGCGACACGAGCGGGTACTGCACGCGGCTCTGCACCGACGACGCGCTCTGCCCGAGCGACATGCGGTGCACGCCGGTCCCCGGGTTCTCCATCTCGATCTGCCGGCGTTGAGGGAACGCGATGCACGTCGTCGAGCGCACGCTCCTCGCGAACGGCCTCCGGCACCACGCGATCGCGTGGAACGACGCGGCGCCCGGGCCGACGCTCGTGTGCTGCCACGGCTTCCTCGATCTCGCGTGGAGCTTCGCGCCGCTCGCGGAGCGCGTCGCGGCGGCGGGGCTGCGGGTGGTCGCGTTCGACTGGCGCGGGCACGGCGAGACCGAGCACGTCGGCGCCGGCGGCTACTACCACTTCCCGGACTACGTGCTCGATCTGCACGAGCTCCTGCCGCAGCTCGCCGAGGGCCCGGTGCACCTCCTCGGCCACTCGATGGGCGGCACCGCGTGCTGCTACTATGCGGGCACGCACCCGGGCTCACTGGCGACGCTCTCGTTGCTGGAGGGCCTCGGCCCGCCGGCGTTCGAAGCAAGCCCCGTGGACAAGCTCCGCGCGTGGCTCGACTCGGTGGAGCGGCTCGCGCGCCGGCCCGTGCGCGGTCTCGCGGACCTCGACGACGCGGTGAGGCGGATGCGCGCGCAGAACCCCGAGCTCGACGAGACGATCGCTCGGTTCCTCGCGGAGAAGAGCACGGTGCGGACGGAGGACGGCCTGCGCTGGCGCTTCGATCCGCTCCACCGCACGACGTCCCCTGGGATCTTCTCGGCGGAGGCGCTCGTCGCCTTCCTCGCGCGGATCGAGGTGCCCACGCTCGCGGTGCGCGGGAGCCGGGGATTCCTCACCGCCGACCACGAGGCGCGTCTACGTGCGTTGCCCCACGCACGCGAGGAGATCCTCCCCGACGTCGGGCACATGATGCACCAGCTCGCGCCCGACCGGCTGGCCGAGATCGTCGTAGAACACGTCCGATCGGCACGGTAGGATGGCGACCAACATCGGGAGGGACGCATGAAGAGGCTTGGGTTCGCTCTCGCGCTGGCGCTGGCCGGCGCGTCGTCCGGCGGGACCGCCACCGCCCAGTCGCTCGAAGATGAACAGGCGGCGATGGGCGACGATGGCGACGCCGACGACGCCGGCGACGCGCCCGCCGAAGAGGGCACCGAAGAGGGCGCCGAGGGCGCCGAGGGCACCGAGGGCGGCATCGAGGCCGAGCAGGCCGCGATGGAGGAGGAAGAGGCGCCCGAGCGCCTGGGCGACGAGCAGGCGGAGATCGCCGACGAGGAGGTGCGCGAGGAGTACCGCGACAGCACCGACCCGCGCGAGCTCGAGAACACCGACTACTTCTTCCTCGGCGCGTTCGGCCGCGCGGTGATCATCCCCGGCTTCATCCAGACGCTGTTCGTCGACGGCGGCATCGACGGGTTCAACCCGGGCGTGGGCCTCACGTTCAACTGGCGGCGGAACAACTTCAACATCGTCGCCAACGTGTGGTGGAACAATGCCCAGGGCGAGGGCTTCTTCCGCGCGAGCGGCGACCCGCGCACCGACACCGAGTTCATCGACGTCGACCTCGGCGTCGTCTTCATCAATGCCGAGTTCCTCTGGTCGTTCCCGGTCGTCGACTGGTTCGCGGTCGAGCTCGGCTTCGACCTCGGCTTCGGGTTCATCTACGGGACGCTCGTCCGCACCGAGGCCTACGAGACGACGACCGGCGCGGGGGACTGGCGGCGCTGCAACGGCCCCGGCGATCCGGCGACCGGGGGCTACTGCGAGGCCGCGGTGCCGACCTCGGAGAACTGCTACGACGCGAACGGCGGCCACTACAACTGCTCGGAGCCGAACTGGTTCACCGAGGGCGGCGACACCCCGTTCATCTTCCCGTGGGTCGGCCTCCCGCACATCGCGCTGCGCTTCAAGCCGGTCCACCAGTTCCAGATCCGCGTCGACGGGGGCTACGGCCTCTACAGCTTCTTCTTCGGCGGATCGCTCAGCTACGGGTTCTGATTTCCTGGGGGCGCTTCGCCGCGCCCCGGCGCGCGCGAAGCGCGCTCGTGTTCTTGCGGAAGGGCCGGCTCCGGTCGTGCAAGCTCACGTGCGCGCTACGCGAGGCGCTGCGGGGAGTCCGGTGGTCTGAACAGGGGGGCGCTCGCCGCGCCCCCGTCGCGCGCCGAAGGCGCGCGCCTCCCCAGGGCAAGGGCCGCTCGCTTCGCGCGCGACCCCCGCGCTGCGCGCGGCCGGCGCGAGGCG
>JAYRVK010000063.1:0-10369 GCA_041918555.1 Sandaracinaceae bacterium | reverse complement strand
CGGCGGGCGCGGCGCCCGCGTCGACCCCCGCGTCGGCGCCACCGTCGACGGCGGCGTCCGGCGCGCCGGCGTCCGGGACCTCCGACACCGCCGGGGCCGGCGGTTCGGGCCGCGCGAGCGGCTCGAGCCCGAGCACCGCGCGGGCGTCGTCCTCGAAGGACTGCGCGACCGACGACGGAACGGTGACCCAGTCGCGCGTGGTCTCGGTGCGCACGTAGTAGGCGAGCGGGATGCGATCGACGCGGCGCGGCTCCATGCGCCCGAGCTCGCCGTCCTCGCCGCGGATCGTGAGCGAGAGCGACGCCTCGGCGGTCGCGGGCTCCGCGAGCTCCGCGCCCGGCTCGGCGCCCGGCGGCAGGTACTGCTGGACGCGCAGGCGCGGGTACGCCGCGAGCCAGTTGCCGAACGCCTCGTTGCGCCGGTCGGGGGTCGCCCGATCCACCCACTCCGCGTTGGCCTCGTCCAGGCGGTTGCGCTGAAGCAACGTCTTTTGCTGGCCCCAGGCCTCGATCGAGAGCTCGGTGGCCGCGGTCCACTCGAAGGTGTGGAGGCGCCGCTCCATCATCCGGAACTCCGCGGACTCGATGGCCTGCAGCCGCTCGCTCCCGAGCAGGTGCACCGGGCCGCCGCTCGCGAGCCGCGCGTAGCGATCGCCCGAGCCGTACGCGCGCCCGCCGATCTGGAAGGTGTGCGTGGCGCCGCCGCAGGTGAGCGCGAACGTCCCCGGCGTCGCCTCCTCGCCCTCGAGGCCGATCTCCGCGAGCTGCTCCGCGTCGAGGTCCCCGAGGGTCCGGCGGGCGCGCAGCGGCGCGATCTCGCCGAGCCACGCGGTGACCTCGTCGTTCGAGGCGACGAAGCGCTGCGTCTCGTCCTCGCCCTCGTCGCGGTGGCGCACCACCGTCGCGCGGGCGAGCATCGGCCCGTCGTCCGCGCGCGTGATCTCGAGCCGCACGTCCTTGTCCTCCGTGGAGAGCTCGGCGGCGGTCACGTCGTCCGGGTCGCACGCCACGAGCTCGACCTCGTCGACCTCGCGCGAGGGGCCCTCGTCGGTCCACACCAGGTAGGCGAGCACGAGCCCGCCGAGGGCGAGGATCGCGTGCCCGAGGACACTCCTGCGATTCATTCCTCTTCCTCCGGGGCGGGCGCGGGCGCGGCGACGGAAGCGGCGGCCGCAGGCGCTTCCGCGGCCACCGCCGGCGCCTTGCCCCCGCGCGTCCGATCGCGCCGCCGCCCGTCGCGGCGCCGCCGCGCGAGCCACGCGCCCACCACGATCAGCGGGATCGGCACGCCGAAGCTCGTCGCGTAGAACCAGAGCTCGTCCTCGTCGCGCGTGTGCTCGATCGGGACGTCCTCCTCGGTCTGCGTTGGCCCGAGCACGTGCTCCTCGCCGACGAGCCAGTTCACCGCGTCCATGAGCACGAACGCGTTGCCGCGGTTGCCGATGAGCTGGTCCGTGATGAAGTCGCCGTCCGCGATCACCACCGCGCGGCCCTCCTCGCCGCCCGCGTTGGGCACGGTCACCGCCGCGATCATGTTGAAGCGGCCCTCGGCCTCGCCCTCGTCCTTCTGGTGATCGCCGTCGGCGTCGAGCCAGAACCCGCTCTCGGTGCGGAGCGGGAAGGTCACGCTCGCGCCCTCGGGCTCGCCGCCCTCGCGCCGCTCGATCGCGCCGCCGCGCAGGAACACCGTGACGACCTGGCTGCGGTAGCGGTTCGCGAGCGTCACCGTCGGGTGCGCGGTGTACGCGTTCGAGTAGACCGCGGACTGGTCCGCCTCGCCCGTGCGCCGCCGCATGTGGTGGCGATCGGAGTGCAAGACGCCGCGCGGCACCGAGAGGCCGAGCCCGCTCAGCAGCGGATCGAGCCCGTGGTCCGCGTCGGGATCGACGAACACGACGAGCCGGCCGCCGCGCCGCACGTAGCGCAACAGGCTCTGCGCCTCCTCGGGGAGGAAGGGCTCGCGCGGGCCGACCACCGCGACCGCGCGCGCCTCCTCGGGCACCTCGTTCGCGAGGCCCTCGGCCACGCCGAGGTTGCGGCTCTGGATGTTGCTCCGCTCGAGCGCCGCGCCGAGCTCGCTCAGGCGCTCGGCCTCGGAGTCGCCCTCGATCGGCGAGGCGCTGCGCTCGCGGTGCCCGACGGTGAGGTGCAGGTCGCGCGGGCGCGTCGTGAGCTGCGCGAAGTGCTGCTGGAAGCGCGCGTCGAGGGTGCGCAGGCGGCTGCGCGCGCTCTCGAGCTCGACGCCGACCTCGAACTGCTCGGCCTGCTGGCCCTCGCCCTCGCCGCGCAGGATCACCACGAAGCCGTTGCGCGGCACGCGGTGCTGCTGCGCGATGTCGTAGCTCAGCGCGTGATCGCGCACGATCACGCTCAGCTCGTCGGAGCCCTCGTCGAGCTCCTCGAAGAACGGCCGCAGCCGATCGAGCACCTCGTTGACCGCCGGGTAGAACAAGACCACCTCGATCGGCTCGTCGAGGCGCCCCACCATGCGCTGCGTCTGCTCGCTCGGCCGCGTGGTCTGGAAGTAGGAGAGGTCGCGCGTGACGTCGCGCTCGGTCGCGACGTAGTTGATCGACGCGACGAACACGAACGAGAGCGACAGCGCGAGCCCGTTCCCCGCGGCGGCGCCGATGCGGCGGAGCTCGATCGCCTCCTCGACCGGCATCAGCCGGTAGGCGAGCTCCATGAAGAGGAGCGTGCTCAGGCTCACCAGCAAGACGACCGGCCACAGCACCGCGAGCACGCCGCTCACGCGCTCGGCCGCGCGCTCGTCGAGGCCCATCGCGCCGATGCCCGCCTCGGTCCCCATCGCGAAGAGCCCGATCGCGACGAGCACGCCGATCGTCGCGCTCATCAGCGCGACCTCGACCTTGCGCTGGTTGCCCTTGGCCTGGCTCAGCGCGTAGCCGCGCCAGCCGACCGCCGCCGCGAGGCAGAGGATCGGCAGCGCGCGCCACGCCCAGATCGCCTCGTTCCCCGCGCCGACGATGCGCTCGCTGATGAACAGCAAGACGAGCCCGAACGGCAGGAGCAGGCCGACCCAGAACGAGCGCCGGATCTCGATCCTCGGCGGCTTCTTGCCGGCGGACGGCGCGCCGTCGTCGTCCTCGTCCGTGTCGAACGCCTCGAAGCCCCCGAGCGCGATCACCACCACCAGCGTCAGCGCGATGGCGCCGATGATCCCGAAGAGGAACCACGTGATCGCCGAGAGGATCGGGTACACGGCCCCGACCGCGAGGCGGCGCTTGTTGCGCTTGCTCATCGCCATCGCTGACTCTCCAGGACCTTGGTCGCCGCCAAGAGCGCGAAGTAGATGACGCTCCCGTAGAACACCACGTCGCTGAGCTGGAGCAAGCCTCGTTGCGCCTGCGCGTAGTGCTTGGTGTGGAGCGCGACGAACGAGAGGAGCTCGGTCATCGGCGGCTCCGAGATCTGCCCGAGCGGCCAGCAGAGCTCGAGCAGCCCGACGAACAGCGCGCTCAGGATCACCGCGAAGAACGGGTTCTTCGTGAGCGCGGACGCGAAGGTCCCGACCGCGAGCGTGGTCGCGCCGAGGAGCAGCATCCCGAGGTAGCCCGCCGCGATGTGGCCGACCGAGACGCGCCCGTTCACGAAGATGAGCGCGGGCAGGTACACCGAGAGGAGGGTGACCAGGCTCAGGAACGAGAGCGCCGAGAGGTACTTCCCGATCACGATCTCGCCCTCGCGGATCGGCGAGGTGAAGAGGAGCACGTCGGTCCCCGTCCAGCGCTCCTCGGCGAGGAGGCGCATCGAGAAGAGGATCCCGCCGAGCATCGTCACGACGCCGCCCCAGTAGAGGAAGATGCGGAGCACGTCCGCGCTGAGCTGCGCCTCGTCGCTGATCGCGAACGCGTTGAAGAGCAGGCCGTGCAGCAGCAGGATCGCCGCGCCGATGAAGTAGCCGCTCGGGCGCTTCAGGTAGCTCCCGAGCTCGCGGCGCACGATGAGCAAGACGTTCCTCACGCCTCCACCTCCGCGCGCGGCTCGTCCTTGCTGAGCGCGACGAACACGTCCTCGAGCGCGGTCTGCGTCCGCGCGAGGCCGAGCAGCCCGAGCCCGGCGCCGACGAGCTGCTTCGCCACGAGCTCGCGCGGGTCGGTCGACGCGCGCACCTTGAGCCGGCACACGCCGCCCGCGTCGCGGCTGAGATCGACGATGGTGAGCCCCTCGACCGCGAGCGCCTCGCGGACCGCGCGCTCGGCGCCCCGGACCTCGACCATCGCCCAGTGCTCCTGCGCCGCGACCCGGTAGCCCGCGGCGGGCTGCGCCTGCATCTGCTCGACGACCTCGGCCTCGGTCCCCGACGCGAGGATCCGGCCCTCCTTGAGGATCAGGATCCGATCGCAGGTGCGCTCGATCTCCGAGAGCAGGTGCGAGCTGAGCAGGATGGTGTGCGCGCCGCGCAGCGAGCGGATGAGCTGGCGCATCTCGACGATCTGCACGGGGTCGAGGCCCTGCACGGGCTCGTCGAGGATGAGGAGCTTCGGATCGTGGACGACGGCCTGCGCGATCCCGACGCGCTGCTTGTAGCCGTGGCTCAGCGTCTCGATGGTCGCGTCCGCCATGTCCGTCAGGCCGGTCTGCTCGAGGACCTTCGGGAGCCGCGCCTCGAGGTCCTTGCCGGTCATGCGCCTCAGGCGGCCCGCGAAGCGCAGGTACTCGTCGACGCGCATCTCGGGGTAGAGGGGCGGCGAGTCGGGCAGGTAGCCGATGAGCTTCCGGATCTCGTGGGGCTCGCGCTCCGCGTCGAAGCCGCCGACGGAGATCTTCCCGCTCGTCGGGAGGAGCAGGCAGCTCAGCATGCGCAGGGTGGTGGACTTCCCCGCGCCGTTGAGGCCGAGGAACCCCACGCACTCCCCCTTCTCGATGGTGAAGGAGAGATCCCGGACCGCGGGGTTCCGGCCGTAGTACTTGGAGACGCCTTCGACGACGATCATCGGTCGACCGGTCGCAGTGCATAGACATCCGGTACGCTCGCGTCAACCTCATGAAGCGCATCGCCTGGGTCGCCCTGGTCTGGCTCGCCGCGTCCCCGGCCCAGGCGTACATCATCGACCTCAACGACGCGCGGACGGTGGCCCCCGGCACGATGGAGCTCGAGCTCCAGCCCATCGGCTACCTCCAGACGATCGTCGGCGACGAGGAGCACTACCTCGTCGCTCCGTCGTTCCAGTACTACCTCGGCCTCGTCGACGGCTGGGACGCGATCTACACCGCGCGCGGCTACGTCGCGCTCGACGGCGATCCGGAGCAGGTCCCGTACTCCTGGGCGGAGCAATTCGTCGGGCTCCGCCGCATGCTCGTGCGCGGCCACTACGACGACGAGGACCTCGTCGGGCCCTCGCTCGCGATCCAGCCGGGGATGTGGCTCCCGGGCGTCGACGCGGAGACGGGCCTCGGGGCGTCGCTCGCGCTCCTGTTCGCGTGGGCGGGCGAGCACGGCACGATCCACGCGAACCTCTGGCTCAACTACAGCGCGCGCGACACGTACGGCACCTTCGCGAGCGTCGGCTACGAGGCCCCCGTCGACTGGCCGGTGCGCCTGACGCTCGAGGCGTACCTCGACTACGACGACGGCGAGCCGTACGTGAGCGGCCTCGTGGGCGGGCTCGTCGAGGTGAGCGAGGAATTCGCCTTGCAGGCCGCGGTGCGCGTCGGCGGCTGGGAGGACTACGCGGAGCTCGAGGTCCGGCTCTCGAGCTGGATCTACTGGGAGGTCGTCCCAGAGGAGTGATCGGTCCTGCGCAGGAGCCGCGCGTGCCACGCGAAGAGCAGCGGGAACGCGACGAGCTCGAGCGCCGTGAACACGACGGCGGGCACGCCGGGGTAGCCGTCGACGATCCACCCCGTGACGCGCGCGAGCCCCGCGAGCACGATCACCCCGACCCCGATGCGGAAGACGGTGCGGCCGCGCTCGAGCGCGAGCGCCGACCACGCCATCAGGATCCCGAAGCCGAGGAACACCGCGCAGATGGCGCGGAGGTGGTTGCGGATGCCCGGGTCGAGCGCGATCGGGCCCTCGGCGCCGAAGACCGCGGCGAGGCCCTCGAGCCCGCCGAAGCCGCCGGCGGGACCGGCGACGAGGGTCACGAGGGCGATGCCGAGGACGATCGCCTGGAAGACGCGGAGCTCGCGGCCGGGCACGGGCCCATCGTGGCACGATTGCGGCGCGATCGCGCGCGGAGGCGCGGCGCTCGGGCGCGGCCTGCGCCCCTCGCACCACCTCCGCTATGCTCGTCCCGTGGGGGTCCGGCTCGCGTACGTTGCGCTGCTGCTCGTCGCGTGCGAGCCGTCCGGCGCTCGGCTCGTGATCGACCTGCGCACCGATCTCGTGCCCGAGCGCGAGTTCACCGAGGCCCGCCTCCGGATCTTCGAGGCCGGCGCCTACGCGCGGCGCGAAGCACCGCTCGTCGAGCGGCCGATCGCCGCCGACCCGTCGGCCGACTACCTCCGGGGCGCACGCCTCGCCGACGAGTCCGGGCTCGCGCCGGGCGACTACGTGATCGAGTGCGAGCTCTCGAGCGCGCACTTCGGCGGGCGCGGGATCGCCGGCCGCGCCGAGCGCCTGGTCCTCGCCGCGGCCTTCAGCGCGACGCTCGTGATCCCGCGGGTCTGCGCCGGCGTCCTCGTGGCCCTCGACGGCTGCGAGGCGCCCGTGTGCGCGAGCGACGCGGAGTGCGCTTCGCCGTCGAGCCCGTGCGCGAGAGCGCGGTGCCTCGACGGAGCCTGCCTCGAGGAGTCCGTCGCCGGCGCGTGCGGGCCCGGCGAGTGGTGCCACCCCGACGAGGGCTGCACCGTCGGTCCCGTCGCCCCCGACGCGGGCGCGCTCGACGCGGGCATCGACGACGCCGACGCAGGCCCCGTGCTCGACGCGGGCCTGGCGCTCGACGCGGGCGGCGCGGACGCGAGCTGCGTCGGAGAGTGCACGCCGGGCGCGATCGACTCACGCGGCTGCGGCCGCTGCGGGACCGAGTCGCGGACCTGCGGCGGCGGGTGCACGTGGGGCCTGTACGGAGGCTGCGGCGGCGAGGGCGAGTGCTCCCGAGGCGACATGGAGGGGCGCCCCTGCGGGAACTGCGGGACCGAGACGCGCACCTGCGGCGACGACTGTCGGTGGGGCGGGTTCGGGAGCTGCGGCGGCCAGGGGGAGTGCGCGCCGTCCTCGGGCGACAGCCAGTCCTGCGGGGCGTGCGGCAACGGCACCCAGTCGCGCACCTGCAACTCGTCTTGCGCATGGGGCGGCTTCGGGGCCTGCACCGGACAGACGTACTGCACCGACGCGCTCGGCGGCGGGGCCGTGTGCCCGGGGGACCGCGGCACGAGGGACTGCTCGACCGGCAAGGGCTGGCAGACGTGCACGTGCAGCGCCTCGGGATCGTGGGTGAGCTGCGGCACGCCGTGCTTCCTCTGATCGTACTAGAGTCCTCGCATGGCCAACGTCCCCCGCCCCGTGAACGAGCCCGTCCTCGCGTACGCGAAGGGCTCCCCCGAGCGCGCCGCGCTGAAGCAGGCCCTCGGGGCCTGCGCCGGCGAGCGCGTGGAGATCCCCGCCGTGATCGGGCGCGAGGACCTCCGCACCGGCCGCACCCTCGACGTCGCGATGCCCCACGATCACCGGCACGTCCTCGCGACGGCGCACGCGGCGAGCCCCGAGCACGTGCGGGACGCGATCGAGTGCGCGCTCGAGTCGCGCCGCGCCTGGGCCCGCGCGCCCTTCGAGGATCGCGCGGCGGTGTTCCTGCGCGCCGCCGAGCTCCTCTCCACGACGTGGCGGCAGCGCGTCAACGCGGCTTGCATGCTCGGTCAGAGCAAGACGTGCTACCAGTCCGAGATCGACGCGGTGTGCGAGCTCGCCGACTTCTGGCGCTTCAACGTCGCGTTCGCGGAGCAGATCCACCGCGAGCAGCCGCTGAGCCCGCGCGGGCAGTGGAACCGCCTCGACCACCGGCCGCTCGAGGGGTTCGTGCTGGCGATCACGCCGTTCAACTTCCTCTCGATCGCGGGGAACCTCCCGACCGCGCCGCTCCTCATGGGCAACGTCGTGATCTGGAAGCCGGCCACGACCTCGCTCCGCGGCGCGTGGGAGCTCGTGCGGCTCCTGCGCGAGGCGGGGCTCCCCGAGGGCGTGCTCAGCCTCGTCCCGAGCTCGGGCGGCGACGCGACCCAGGTCGCCCTCGAGAGCGAGCACCTCGCGGGGATCCACTTCACGGGGAGCACCGGGGTGTTCCGCACGCTCTGGCGCACGGTGAGCGATCGGCTCGATCGCTACCGCACGTTCCCGCGCCTCGTCGGCGAGACCGGCGGCAAGGACTTCATCGTCGCCCACGAGAGCGCGGACCCGAAGGCGCTGATCACGGCGATCACGCGCGGCGCCTACGAGTATCAGGGCCAGAAGTGCTCCGCGGTCAGCCGCGTCTACGTGCCGCGGTCGCTGTGGAAGACCGTGCGCGACGGCGTCGCCGCCGATCTCGCGAGCCTCCGCTTCGGCGACGTGCGCGACTTCACGTGCTTCGGCGGCGCCGTCATCGACAAGCGCGCGTACGACAAGATCCGTTCCTACGTCGAGCTCGCGCGCGGCACCGCGAAGATCGTGGCGGGCGGGGAGTGCGACGACTCGAGGGGTTGGTTCGTGCAGCCGACGCTCGTCGAGGTCGACGATCCGAAGCACCGCCTCATGGAGGAGGAGATCTTCGGACCGATCGCGGCGGTGTACCCCTACGACGAGCCGTTCCGGAGCGTGCTGGGCCTCGTCGACTCGACCTCGCCGTACGCGCTCACGGGCGCGGTGTTCGCCAACGACCGGACCGCGATCCGCGAGGCGGAGGACCTCTTGCGCGACGCGGCGGGGAACTTCTACGTGAACGACAAGCCGACCGGCGCGGTGGTCGGGCAGCAGCCCTTCGGCGGCGCGCGCCAGAGCGGGACCAACGACAAGGCCGGGATGTACCTGAACCTCCTGCGGTGGGTGAGCCCGCGCGCGATCAAGGAGAACCTCTCGCCGCCGACGGACTACCGCTACCCGTTCCTCGAGGAGCCGTAGAGGAGCAAGGGTCGTTGCGCGGCCACCGACGGCTGGTCGTGCTCCGCGGGTCGCCGGAGGCCACTGCCCGCGAGGCGCGCGCGCTCGTGGCGAGCCTCGAGCCGCGTGAGGTCCTCTGGGCCGGAGGCGGGGGAGGGGGCGCGACGGCCGCCGACGTCCGCCGGCTCCTGGGCGGCGCGTTCACCGCGGTCGTCCTCGATCTGCACGGAGGGCTGGACGCGGATCTCCTCGGGCTCTGCCACGGCTTCGTGTGGGGGGGCGGCGCGCTGGTCCTCCGGATGCCCGCGCTCGGCACCGTGCCGCCGCGCGATCCGGCGCTCGCGGTGTGGCCGCACGCCGTCGCGGACGTGGGCCATCGGTTCTGGGATCGCTTCGAGCGCGGCGTCGCCGAGGTGACCCGGGTGACGGGGCCGCTGGCGCGCGACGTCACGCCGCGCGGGACCGAGGAGCAGCGCGCGGTCGTCGTACGCCTCGCCGCGCGCCTCGCCGATCCGACGCCGTCCTGCGCCGTGCTGCTCGCGGACCGCGGGCGCGGGAAGTCGAGCGCGATGGGGCTCGCGATCGCGGAGGCGCGCGCGCGCGCGCCGGGGCTCCGCGTGGCCATCACCGCGGACGCGGAGGCCTCGGTCGCCGAGGTGCTCCGCTTCGCGCCGGCCGGCGTCGCGTTCGCCCCGCTCCCCGCGCTCTCCAGCGCGGTGCGCGACCTCGACGCGATCGTGGTCGACGAGGCGGCGCAGCTCCCGGTGCCCGCGCTGCGACGCCTCGTGCGCGCGCACCCGCGCGCGCGGCTCGCGTTCGCGAGCACGGTGCGCGGCTACGAGGGCACCGGCCGGGGGTTCGTGCTGCGCTTCCTCGAGTGGCTGGGGAGCGAGGCACGCCCCGTGGAGCGGCTCACGCTCGACGCGCCCATCCGCTGGGGGGTCGGCGATCCCCTCGAGCGCTTCGTGTTCGACGCGCTCCTCCTCGACGCGGCGCCCGAGCCCGCGCCGCGCGCCTCGGCGATCGCGGCCGCGGAGCTCGACCGCGACGCGCTCGCCGGGGACGAGGCGCGCCTGCGCGCGCTGTTCGGCCTCCTCGTCCACGCGCACTACCGCACGACGCCGTCGGACCTCGCGCGCCTCCTCGACGCGCCGAACCTGCGCGTGCACGCGCTCACCGACGGCGGCGCGATCGCCGGCGCGACCCTGCTCGCGATCGAGGGCGCGCTCGACGCGGCGACCACCGACGCGGTGTACCGCGGTCGGACGCGCATCCGCGGGCACGCGCTCCCCGACACGCTGATCTCGCACGCAGGCCGCCGCGACGCGGG
>JAYRVK010000062.1:0-3321 GCA_041918555.1 Sandaracinaceae bacterium | reverse complement strand
TGATGGCGCGGGCGGCGGCGCTGCGCCTGAGCGAGGGCGGCGCGGGCACGGAGGACGCGCACCGCGAGGCGCTCGCGTTCTTCGATCAGCAGCGCATCGCGGACCGCGAGGCGGCGCTGCGGGTGTGCCTCCCCGGCTTCGGCTCGCTCGCGGCGCTGCCCGCGCCGCGCAAGGCGCTGCCGCCCTGACTCGCACTGGGTGCCGAACGATCGGAAGTCGAAGAGGCGAGAAGGGGTGGCATCGGATCGATCCCTCTCGCGACCGCGGAGCGGTCACACCTTCTCGTCCTCCTCGCCTTCTCGCCCTTCCGGGTTCGACGCCCGGACTCGATCACGCTCACCCGGGGTCTCGCGGCTCCGCGGCGATCTCGGCGCTCGCGCCGCGGTGCTTCGCGTAGATCGCGTACGTCCACCTCGCGCCCTCGCGGCGCGCGACCGAGTCGCGCAGCGCGGCGAGGGCCTCGGGCCACGGCTCGGGCAGCGGGTAGGGGAACTCGGGCGGGCGCAGGATCGCGGTCATCACGGACGCGGCCGCGAGATCCGCGAGCCCGAAGCGATCGCCGACGAGGTAGCCGTGCGGTCCGATCTCCGACTCGAGGCGATCGAAGTGCGAGGCCAGCCGCGCGTGCGCGCGCTCGAGCGAGGCCGCGTCGAGGCCCATGTTCCGGGTGAACAGCGGGCGCAGGATCGGGAACGACCCTTGCCACAGCGCGCGGGTCGCCGACGAGAAGCCGGCCGTCGCCATCTCCGCGCACTTCGCGGCGTCGCCGACGTAGGTCGACCAGAAGAGGCGCCGCAGCTCCGGCGCGACCTCCTCGTCGAAGTAGCGCTCGATCTCCCGCGCGCGCTCGAGCTCCGCGGGATCCTCGGGGAACAGCGCGGGCTCGGGCCGGCGGCGCTCGAGCTCCGCGAGGATGTGGCTCGAGCCCGCGAGCACCTCGCCGTCGAGGATCAGGACCGGGATCTTGTTCTGCCCCGAGAGCCAGCGGACCCGCGGGATGTGCCAGCCCGCGATCTGCGCCTCGCGCACGTGCGGCCAGCTCTTGTGGTCGAGGGCCCAGCGCACCTTCTCGTTGTAGTGCGAGACCCGGAAGTGCAGGAGCCGCGGGGCGCTCATCCCTGCGATCGTGTCACGCCCCGGCGTGCGCGGGCAGGGCCTGCCGCGCGTGGCCCGGGCACATCCAGCGCAGGCCCGACGCGAGCCGGGCCTTCGCGTCCGGGCCCTCGAGGATGCGGCCGTGCGCGACGATCACGCGCGCGAAGTCCCACGCCCACATCGGCTCGAGCGACGCCTCGGCCGCCGCGCGATCCGTCCCGAGGCGCCAGAGCGGGCCCTGCTGCACGCGCTGCCACGCGCCGATCAGCTCGAAGAAGAGCCGGCTGATCCAGCCGCGCGCCGCGTGGACGTGGAACACGAGGTCGCAGACGACCAGGGTCCGACTCGGCCGATGGAAGAGGATCACCTCGTCGACCCTCGGCGCGCCCGCGATCGCGATCATCGCGATCGCGTCGCCCCAGGCCGCCGGCGCGCGGTCCTCGAGCACCACGTCGACGCGCAGATCGCGGCGCTTCTTCGCGAGCGCGCGCGGCGCGTACACGGTCGCGTCGGGGTAGCGCGCGCTCGCGGCGGCGAGGAACAGGTGGTGCATGGCGCTCGGCCCGACGAGGTGCCGCACCTCGCCGAGCGCCGCGAGCTCGGCCGCGAGCGCGTCGTCGATGGGGATCACCGAGTAGAGGAGCAGCGATCCGTCGCTCGCGCGGAGCACCGTCATGCGCCCTCCGAAGTCGATGAGGCCCATGCGGAAGTCGTGCTCCGCCACCCACACGCCGTCGGCGATCTCCTCGAGCATGGCATTTAGTAAAGCATGATTGACCAAATCGTCAAGTAGCATTAACCAAATGCCCGAGCGCGTGACGAAGGAGTCGTTCGAGCGCGCCAAGCGCGCGAGCGTGAGCCAGCTCCTGATGAAGGCGGGGCGGCTCGTGAACGAGCGCGGGTTGGCGCGGCTGCCCGCGTCGGGGCCGCGGCCGCGGCCCTCGCACACCGCGCTCCTGCCGCACCTCGATCTCGAGGGCACGCGGATGAGCACGCTCGCCGAGCGCCTCGGGATCACCAAGCAGGCCGTCACGCAGCTCGTCGGCGACATGGAGGACATGGGGCTCGTGAAGCGTGTGCCCGACCCGAGCGACGGCCGCGCGAAGCTCGTGGTGTTCGCGGACGACGGACCCACGCTCCTGATGCACGGGATGCGCGCCCTGATGGGCGTCGACGCGGAGCTCGAGGCGGCGCTGGGCGAGCGCCGCTACGCCGCGCTGCGGAGCGCGCTGCTGACGGTGATCGCGGAGCTCGAGGACGCGTGAGCGCCCACCTCCTCGCCGTCGATCTCGGCCTGCGCACGGGCCTCGCGGTGTTCGCCGAGGGGGCGCGCCTCGTGCGCTATCGGTCGCAGAACTACGGCACGATCGCGCGGCTCAAGCGCGCGGCGTGGGGCGAGCTCGCAGAGGTCGAGGAGCTCGTCGCGGTCGCGGTCGAGGGCGACGCCGCGCTCGCGCGCGTGTGGGCCCGGGCCGCGCAGAAGCACGGCGCGCGCGTCCTCGCGATCCAGGCCCACACGTGGCGCCCCGAGCTCTTGCCCGAACGCGATCGCCGCACCGGCGCGGACGCGAAGGCGGCGGCCGACGCGCTCGCCCGCGCCATCGTCGAGCGCAGCGGCCTCCCGCGCCCCAAGGCGCTCCGTCACGACGCGGCCGAAGCCATCTGCATCGGCGCGTGGGCCTGTCGCCAGCTCGGCTGGTGATCGCGCTCAGAGGGTGTCGATAAATCGATCGAGGCCAGGCCGGCGCGCAGCGCCGGCAGTCGGCCGAGGGGGTCCCCACGCGGAGCGTGGGGAGCGAACGCGCGCAAGCGCGTTCGTACTGGGGAAGGGGGTGAAACCCCCTTCGAAAACTCAGTGCGTCTCGGGGCAGCCGCTCCGATCGGCGGCGTGGATCTGCACCGGCTTGTCGATCGGGCAGCTGGTCGAGTCGAGCGGCGCGCCCGGCACCGTCGCGCACAGGAGGTGCCCCGTGACGAAGCCGGCGTTGCACTCGTCGCCGGCCTGGAAGTAGACCTCCGACGCGTCGGGGCGGCTCGCGACGCAGCCGCGGTCGTCGCCCGGCGAGAACGCGACGCTGCACCCGACCGGGTAGGGCGCGTGGGCGGGGCAGCGCGCGGTGCCGCAGTCGCCGAAGAGCGAGATCGGGACCTCGATCGGCGGCGGCGGCGCGCCCGCGTCGAGGAGCCCCGCGTCGGTGCCCTCGGGCGCGCCCGCGTCGAGCGTGG
>JAYRVK010000061.1:0-4074 GCA_041918555.1 Sandaracinaceae bacterium | reverse complement strand
GTGACCCCGCCCGGGCCCGCGCCGCCCGCGCGCGCGGCGCGCGGCCGCGGGGGGTGGGGGGGGCCGTGGAGCCCGTGGCCGCCCACGCCCGCGACGGCCTCGGGCAGCTCCACGACTAGTCGCTCCGCGCGGCCCTCGCCCGACGGGAGCTCGAAGCGCACCTCGGTCCAGTGCGGGCCGAGGTCGACCGGTCGGTTGCCCCCCGGCGCGAGGCGGAGCTCGATGCGCGTCGTGCCCTCGAGGGCGCGCGCCCGCACGAGCATCGCGTAGCCCGCGGGCGCCGCGGGCGGCGTGCGCAGCGGGACCTCGACGGTGCGCGCGAGCTCGCAGGTGGTGCGGCCCACGAACGGCTCGTCCCAGCGGCCGCGATGGCGCCGGCACCCGGGCACGCCGCGCAGCCCCGGCGCGAAGTCCACCCCGCCGATCGCGCCGTGCTCGAGCGCGCCGAGGCGGACGAGCCCCTCGCTCGTGCCCTGCACCTCCGGCGCGTCGACCGCGAGCCGCACCAGCGGCGCGATGCTCTCGGGGGCGCCGAGGCGCGCGAGCCCGAGCATCGCGCCGCTGCGCACGCTCATGTGGATCCCCGGATCGAGGAGCGCGTGGAGCGGCGCGACGGCGCGGCGGTCGCCGAGCCGGCCGAGCGCCTCCGCCGCGTAGCGCCGCACGCGCTCGACCTCGAGCGCCGCGATCAGCGCGTCGTACGCGCGCGGATCCTCCAGCCGGCCGAGCCACTGCGCGGCCTCCTCGCGCTGGACCCGATCCTCCGAGCGCGCGAGCACGTCGACGAGGACCGGGACCGCCGCGTCGTCGTCGAGGCGCGCCAGCGCGAGCGCCGCGCGCGTGCGCCGCGAGGGATCGTGGAGGAGCGCGCGCAGGGCCGCGCCGGCCCGCGGATCGCCGAGCGTGCCGAGCGCGATCGCCGCCTCCGCGCGCACCTCCGGCGCCTCGTCGCGGAGCGCCGCCGCGAGCCCGCGGCGCGCGTCGTCGCCGCCCAGCGCGCCGAGCTCGTGGGCCGCGTCGAGCCGCTCCCGCGCGGAGCCGCGCCGCGCGGCGAGCATCGAGGCCAGCACCGGGATCGCGTCCGCGTCGCCGAGGCGCGCGCGCTCGAGCGCCTGCCCCTCGGCGCTCGCGGGCGCCTCGCCGAGCGAGCCGAGCCACCCGCGGAGCTGCGCGTGCAGCCGGGCCAGCTCCTCGGGCCGCTCGTCGGCGAGGTTCTGCCGCTCGCGCGGATCGCGCTCGAGGTCGTAGAGCTCGAAGACGCCGCTCCCGAGGTCCGCGATCAGCTTCCAGCGCCCGTCGAACGCGCCCGCGCGATCGCCCACCGCGCTCATCGCGGGGGAGAGCTCCAGGCGCCCGCCGGTCATCAGGGGGCGCAGATCGTCGCCGCGCATCGACTCGGGCGCGCGCTCGCCGAGCGCCGCGAGGATCGTCGGCGCGAGATCGACGAGCTCGACCGCGTCGGGGACGCGCCGCGCCGAGAGGCCCGGCGCGCTCACGATCAGCGGCACCCGCACCTGCTCCTCGTACAGCGTCGAGCCGTGGTAGAGGCCGCCGTGGTCGCGCAGCTCCTCGCCGTGATCCGCGGTGATGAGCAAGACGACTTGTCGCGACAGGCGGCGCCTCGCCTCGCGCACGAGGCGGCCGAGCGCGCGATCCACGTTGCGCACCTCGCCGTCGTAGCGATCGGGGAGGCTCGTGCCGAGCGAGGTCTCGACGTACGGCTCGTGGACGTCGAAGTAGTGGACCCAGAGGAAGCTCGCGGGCTCGCCCGCGGCCTCGATCGCGTCGAGGCGCGCCAGCGCTGCGTCGGTGCGCTCCTCCGCGTCGAGGGACCGGTGATCCGCCGCCTCGAGCCCGAATTCGGTGGCCCGGTAGCGCTCGAAGTTCTCGCCGTGCGTGTGGAAGATCCCGTCGGTGTAGATCCCCTCGGCGCGGTAGCCGGCGCGGCGGAGCACGCGGGGCAGCGTCGCCTCGGGGGGCTCGCGGCCGAGCCGCACCGTCGCGTGGACGTACTCGCTCGCCATGAGCGACGAGAGCGAGTAGCTCGAGTGCGGCGCCTGCGTGTACGCGCGCTCGAAGACCACGCCCTCGGCGGCGAGCGCGTCGATCGCGGGGCTCAGCCGGCGCGTGTTGCCGTAGACGCCGAGCCGGTCGGCGCGGAGCGCGTCGATCGTCACGAGGAGCACGTGCGCGCCGGGCCAGGTCGGGAGCGTCGGGTCGTCGTCGAAGCGCACGCGGCCCCGGCGCGCCGCGGGCGCGGGGGGGGGGTCGGCCGAGGCGACGAGCGGCCCGAGCCACGCGAGCACCGCGCGGCTCCCGGGCGCCTGCGGCCGGCCGAGCGCGGCGCGCACGACGTGGCCATGCGTCAGGCCGTGGACCATCCCGAAGACGGCGAGCCCGGTGCCCGCCGCGAGCGCGACGAGGGGGAGCGCGCGCGCGCGCGGCGCGGGCCACGTCGACGCGGCGGCGTACACGAGCAGGAAGGAGCCGAGCGCGAGCGACGCGTGGAGGTAGTCGTAGAGCCCGGGCAGGACGTGGCGGTTCGCCGCCGCGAGCCCGAGGGCCGCGAGCGAGCCGACCGCGAAGACCGTGATCGCCAGCGGGCGGCGCCCCCGGACGCGGCGGCGCAGGACGCGCGCGAGGCGGCAGCCCAGATCGAGGGCGACGAGGGCGCCGATCGCGAGCAGCGGAATGCCGGCGGGGCGCCACCACAGGTGCCGCGTGGAGCCGCCCGAGAAGAACAGGATTGAGACCGCGATCGCCCAGGGCGCCGCGAGCGCGAGGTACGGGAGCGTCCAGAGCCGGGGCCGGCCCGTGCGGCGCACGAGCCACCGGCTCGCCCCGCCCGCGGCGGCGAGCGCGAGGGCCGCCGCGCCGGCCACGACGACGGCGACGAGCGCGAGCCGCCACGCCATCGCCGGGAGGTGCTCGGACGCGTCGCCGCGCGCGAGACCGGCGAGGTCCGTCGCGGCCACGATCAGCGCGGCGGCGAGCGCCGCCGGCCAGGTCGAGAGCAACGTTCGCGTAGCGCGCGTCACGGGAGAGTGGCGGGAGCGTAGCGCGCTCGGGACCCGGAGGCGCAACCCGGCTCAGCCGCGCTCGCCGCGCGCGCGGGCGACCGCGAGCGCCGCGCGGAGCGTCGGGAGCACCGCCCGGTCCTTCTCCCGATCCGCCGCCTCCTTCGAGGCGATCACGTCTCCGAGATCGGCCACCAGGGCGACCTCCTCGCCGATCGGGATCGCGTGGGCTCGCGCCTTCACGGACGCGAAGCGGCGCGGGCCCGGGATGCGATCGAGGATCACGTCCACCGGCACGCGTCCGCCGACCACCGTGAGCACCTCGGCGAGGTCGCTGAGCCGGATCACGCGGCCTCCGAGGGCCTCGGCGAACGCGGCGATCTTCTCTCGGTTCTTCGGGGTGTCGCGGACCAGCAGATCCACGTCCTGCGTAGTGACCGGGACGCCGTGGAGGACCGCGGCGGTGTTGCCCACGACGACGGCCTCGAGGCGCGCCGCTCGAAGGGCGGCGAGCACGACGAGGACGAAGGCCTCGTCAGAAGACATAGCTCCCGTCCTCGCGCCGCAGCAGGAAAAACACCTTGCCGGTCCCGAACGGCCGCAGGCGGCACGCGAGGATCGAGAGGAGCTCGCCCGGAGGGAGCTCCGGCAGCTGCGGACGGAGGCGCGCGTACTCCTCCTCGAGCCGCGCCGCGTAGGCGTCGATCTCGGCGGGCCCCCAGGGCGGGCGCGGCGGCGCGTCGGTCACGTGCGGAGCCTACCATTCGGACCTCGAGTCGGGGCGCCTCCGCCCTCGGGGGGCGCCGCCGCGACCGCCGCGCGGGCCGCGCCCAAGGGCGCTCGGCGCGCCGCGCGCCGCGCTCATGTGTTCCTCCCCTACCGCGGGCTCGATCACGGCAGGGCCGTCGAGACCGTGCGAGAGGTCGTCGGGCCCGACCACGGCGTTTCCGGGGACCCCCCGATCTCGGGTATAATTGCGGCGGGTCCGGGGAGAACGGCAGGGTGGGGGTCAAGCATCCGTCGTCGTCGCACGACGCGAATGCGCTGCTCGGCCGCG
>JAYRVK010000060.1:0-13032 GCA_041918555.1 Sandaracinaceae bacterium | reverse complement strand
TCGCCGACGAAGCACCCGACGGGATCGGTCGGACCGCCGAGCGCGCCGTCCGTGTTCACCGCGCCCGCGCTCGTGCTCTCGAGCGTGGTGGCGGACTGGACGGTCTCGGTGCGCGCGATGCCGATGGCGTCGACGTCGGCGCCCGGGTGCTCGCCCGTGTCGTCCGTGCCGCTGCGGTCCTCGACGAGGACGAAGTAGAACCTCGGAGCGCTGGCGTCGGGCCCCGCGTCCACGCCGGGTCCGGAGTCCACGGGGACGCCCCCGTCCGGGTCGTCCGCGAGATCGCAGCCCGCGGTCAGGAGCACCGTCCCCATCGCCAGCCCGATCATCCACTTCGTCATGCGTCGCACCTCCGGCCCAGCGTAGGAGACGCGCGCGGAGCACAGGTTTCTCGCGTCGCCGGTCAGCCCGCCCCGGTGAGCCGCCATCCCGCCGCGCGGAACGAGGCGAGGAGCTGGGGTCGTGCCTTCGCGAGCCTCGGCGCCTTCTTCGCGACCGCCTGGAGCAGGCTCGGCTCGAGCGCCTCCGCGGTTTCCAAGGAGATGTAGATCGCCACGCGCGCCTGGCCGCCGCGCCGCACGATCTCGACGTGCGCCCCCTTGAACCCGAAGGTCCGCACGAGCTTCGCCGTCGCCTTCGCCGTGCGCTCGCGCGTGGCTCGGATCTCGGACGGCTCGCGGCTCGAGCGCGCCGCCTCCTTCAGCGCGCGCACCGCCCCGTAGAGCTCGGTCGCGCTCGCGCTCGACACGCGCGACCCCGGCTCGCCCCGCACCGGCTCGTCGTTGGCCAGGATCGCCGCGGCCGCGCCCGGCCGCCCGATCGCCTTCGCGTAGACGGTCAGCGCGTAGCACTTCTCGATCCCCACGCGGAGCGCGGTGTCCCGATCGAAGTGCCGGGCCACCTGCAGGTACTTGTTGGCCGTCATGTGGCTCATCCCGAGGTCGACCTTGGAACAGAGCTCCTTGATGTCCCTCGCGCCGAGGTGCTCGCGCATCGCGAGCAGCTGCATCAGGTGGTGACCGGTGTCGTAGAACGACAGCGTCCGGAGCCGCTCGTGCGCGTGGACCTGCGCCACGTGCCAGTCCGCGAGCTCCTTGGAATCGAGCCCGGCCGGCGGCTGGGCCGGCAGCGGGAGGGGCGTCGTCAACCCCACCGGCGGCCGTGCGATCGGCGGCCGCGCCACGGACGGCCGCGCCACGGACGGCCGCGGGGTCGGCGCGGGCGTAGTCCGCGGGGTGGAGGCCGGACGCGCCGGGGTCGGAGCGAGGATGCGCGGCACGACGCCGGGCACGCGGGGAGGGCGAGGACGGGCCATGCGTCGAAGATGCCTGCGGTCGCGCGACGATGCACGCGGCGGGTGGAGCTCGCGCCGGGGTTCGTGCTGCCGCGATAGGCGTGGACGTGCTCCGCTCTGGTAGCTCAGCGGACGACGACGTCGTTCCCCGTGAGGAGCAAGAGCAGGAAGAGGCCGTACGTCGGCTGGCCGCGAAGGTTGGCGACAGCATCGAACGCCGCGTGTCCACGTTCGACGAGGGCACGCGCGGTCGCGCGCGAGTACCACGCTGACAAGTCGTAGTCGGCCGTGTGACGTGCCTCTTGCAGCGCGGCGAACGTCTCTGCCAGAGCAACGAGGTCAGGCGGGAGACGTGGCGTGGGCGGTTTGACGGCGTCGTCCACGAGGAGCCGGCGCAGTGGGTTGCTGCGCTTGATCGAGAGCGGGCGAGCGAACAGGTCCGCGGTACGCGCCATCGTTCCGTGCCGGAACCAGCGCGACATGGCCTCACGAGTCGCGCGGCCGTCCGAGCGCGGGCCAGTGGTCTGGGACACGGCGTCGTTGATCAACCGGTGGAACAGCGCGTAGTAGGTCGAGGACACCGCGCGGCGGAGATTGACCTGTTTCGGGCGGCGGTTGTCGAGCGCCAGGAGCTCGTCGGCCTGGCCGAGGAGGGCATCTGCGAGGTCCATTACTGCGTCGCCGCTGCCCGATCGGCGGCCTCGGAGTCGAGCACATAGTCCGTGTACGGGATTCGATCGGCGTCCATCTCCTGAAGCTCAGCGGACAGTCGCTTCTCGATCGGACTGAGCTCCGCCCACGCGTAGTCCGAACCGTCGGGCTTGTCCCTCAGCCAGACGGTGAAGTGGACGCCAGCTCGTTCGAGCGAATCCACGTACGGGACGGCCTCGATCCGCGTGACGCTCGCGAACTCGCCGGTGACCTTGCGCGCGAGGCGATCGACCCGCTCCCATCCCTCCCCGCTGTCCTCGTCCATGACCCGACGGTAGCGGGCAGGCCGAGGTGCGGCAACGACCCGGCGTCGGGGGGGCGAATCGGCGGCAGTGATTCGAAGAGTTCGAAGAACTGCCAGCGTCGAGGATCGCGAGTACGGGCTCCCCGCGCGTCGCCGCTCTACGGGACGCGCCCGCAGCCGTCCGGTTCCTCTCCGTCGAGCCCCTGCTCGAGAGACTCCCGGAGCTCGACCTGAGGGGGATCCGCTGGGTGATCGTCGGAGGCGAGAGTGGCCCGGGCGCGCGCCCCATGCACTTGGCGTGGGCTCAGGAGCTTCGCGATCGCTGCGCCGAGGCGAGCGTCGACTTCTTCTTCAAGCAGTGGGGCGGCGTCGTGAAGAAGCGAACCGGACGCGCGCTCGACGGCCGTACGCACGACGCCATGCCGGCGTTGAGCACGAGCCCGATCCCCGACCGCAAGGTCCGTGCGGCGTTCGAGGAGGACCTCCAGATGCGCGCCGCGGTGCTGTTCACGCACCAGGCCCGCCAAGTCGTCCCGCTCTTGAGGGTTCGCCGGCGCTCGGTGCGCGCCACCGCTGCTCGAGCCTGACGCGCAGCGGCTTGGCGGTGCCGTCACGGCCGCGCGATCTCCAGGATTCGAGCTTGGGACCGACTTGGGAGCGACTTGGTCCCACTTGGTCCCGGCTTGGTCCCTCCTCGTCTCGCAGGTCCGCCCGGGTCGGCTTCGAGCCTCGCGCCGGATCGGGCGCACCGGCGTCGCAGCGGCGAGTCCTACCGTCAATATCAATTGCATACTATACATCGTCGGCGACGCGAGCTCGCCGAGGCCTGGCACGCCGTGCACCTTTTGGGGCACGCCGTGCACCTCTTGGGGCACGCCGTGCACCTTTTGGGGCACGCCGTGCACCTCTTGGGGCACGCCGTGCACCTCCTGGGGCACGCCGGCCCGCGCGGCCGGGCGCAGCCGCAGCTTCATCGCTGGTGCTTTGCGCGGAGGGCGGCGTACACCGCGTCCCACTCCTCCCCGGGCGTGCCGTCGCGCTCGGCGGCGCGCACACGATCCGCGACCTCGTGATCCCACGCACGAGCCACATCCTCCGGCGCATCGCGGCGCAAGGTCGCGACGAGGGCATCGGCGAGACGCTCTCGCTCGTCCTCCGACAGGAGCAGCGCAGCTTCGAGGATCTTCGCGGCCGTCGAGGTCACCCGCGAAGTCTATCCCGGCGGGATCGGAGCCGCGAGGGGGACGACGACGCGGACGCGGGGGGCGAGAGCGGGCCCTGCGTCGAAGAGGACTGCGGTCGTGCGGCGACGCCGTGCACCTCGTGGGGCGCGACTCACCCCGGGAGCCGCACCTCGGCGAGCGCCGCGCCGACCCTCGCCAGCTCGGCGAGCGGGATCCCGTTTCTCTGAGGCTGGCTGCGCGATGACGGCTCGCGTCCGTTGATGCTCGTTCAGCGCTTGCCGAAACTTGGGTATGCGTGCGGGCGCGGGGCGTCGCCGACCTCGCGCTCGAGCGCGGCAGCCTCCACGACCAGTTCGTCGTGCAGGCGACGCGGTGTCCGGTCTGCGGAAGTGACCCGCGCACGCGCACCGCCTTCATCACGCCCGCTGGCTTCGCGCCCGACCTCAACGCCAAGCACGAGATCGATCGCGGCCAGGCCATCAGCGACGCGGCAGGACCGACCGCGCGCGGCTCGAACCGCAGGCCCGCCCTCGGCGGCGTGGACGGCGGAAGATGGGTGCGACGGTCGGCGTCGCCGGTGGACCGGCCCGCGCCGCCTCGTGATGGTCAACGAGGGCGTCGGCCAGCGCGGGCCGCGGTTGACGAAGCGCGCGCGCACCACGCGCTCCCGTGTGAGATGATGCGCCATGTTCGAAGCCGCAGAGATCGGTCACCGCGTCGACAAGGCGACCTACGAAGAGCAGGTCCCGAAGATCCGGGAGCGCTTGCTCGCCGCCCAGTACGAGCTGCTCGAGAAGAAGAAGACGGCGCTCCTCGTCCTCGTCGGCGGCGTGGACGGCGCGGGCAAGGGCGAGACGATCAACCTCCTCCAGTCGTGGCTCGATCCGCGGCACGTGCGCGTGCACGGCGTGGGCGCGCCGAGCGCCGAGGAGGCGGAGCGGCCGCCGTTCGCGCGCTTCTGGGAGCGGCTCCCGCCGCGCGGGAAGACCGCGGTGTTCATGGGGAGCTGGTACACCGGACCGATCGTCGATCGCGTCTTCAAGAAGACGACCGAGACCGACATCGACACCGCCATGGAGCAGATCCGCCACTTCGAGCGGATGCTCACCCACGAGCGCGTGGTCCTCGTGAAGCTGTGGTTCCACCTCTCGAAGGAGGAGCAGCGCAAGCGGCTCAAGCGCCTCGAGAAGGACCCCAAGACGCGCTGGCGCGTCACGGAGACCGACTGGAAGCACTTCGAGATCTACGACCGCTTCCGCAGGGTCTCGGCGCGAGCCGTGCGCGAGACGAGCACGGACTACGCGCCCTGGCTCGTGGTCTCGGGCAACGACGCGAGCTATCGCCAGCTCACCGTGGGCCAGGCGGTCGCGGTGGCGCTCGAGCGCGCGAACGCCTCGACGAGCGCGGTCGCGCCGGCGCCGCCGGTGCCGCCGACGCCGCCGGAGGTCGACGGCCGGACGGTCCTCGACACGATGGATCTGAGCAAGACCATCTCGAAGAAGAGCTACCGCGGCGAGCTCGAGCGCCTGCAGGGCGAGCTCAACCTCCTCGTGCGCGATCCGAAGTTCGCGAAGGAGCGGGCGCTCGTGTGCGTGTTCGAGGGCGCCGACGCGGCCGGCAAGGGCGGCGCGATCCGGCGGGTCACCGAGGCGCTCGACGCGCGGAGCTACTACATCGTGCCGATCGCGGCGCCGACCGACGAAGAGGCGGCGCGGCCCTACCTCTGGCGCTTCTGGCGCCACGTGCCGAAGCGCGGCCGCGTCGCGATGTTCGATCGATCCTGGTACGGGCGCGTGCTGGTCGAGCGCGTGGAGGGCTTCGCGCCGCAGGCCGAGTGGCTGCGCGCGTACTCCGAGATCAACGACTTCGAGGAGCAGCTCGTCGCGCACGGCATCCGCGTCGCGAAGCTCTGGCTCCAGATCAGCCCCGAGGAGCAGCTCCGCCGCTTCGAGGAGCGCGCGCGCACCGGGTTCAAGCAATTCAAGATCACCGAGGAGGACTGGCGCAACCGGGAGAAGGCGCCCCTCTACCGCGACGCGATCAACGACATGATCCAGCGCACGAGCACGGAGCTCGCGCCCTGGACCCTGGTCGAGGCGGAGGACAAGCGCTGGGCGCGGATCCGGGTCCTCGACACGCTGGTGCGGACGCTCGCGGAGTAGCTCGCTACGCGGCGGCCTCGACGTCGAGGGGCCAGCGGTGCGCCGCGAACATCGGCGCGAGGGCCGCGAGCTGGTCCCGGAGCTCGTCGATCGGCGTGCGCCTGCGCGGATCCTGGCGCACCGCGCCCGCGAGCACCTGCGCGATCCCCGAGAGCTCCGGCTCCTGCGCGAGCCAGCGCAGCCCGTCGAAGTCGCCGTCGTGCGAGAGGTGCGCGGTGATGATCGCGATCTCACCCGCGCCGTGGACGAGCTCGCGGCCGGTGAGCACTTCGAACGCGAGGCACCCGAACGCGTAGACGTCGGCCGGGGCGGGGCTCGCGCGGTGGCCCTTGGGCACGAGCCCCCAGATCTCGGGCGCGCCGTAGTTGGCGGTCGCGCAGCCGGGGCGGACCGTGCGGCCGGCGAGGCCGAAGTCGACGAGCACGGGCGTCCCCGCCTGGCCGGTCAGCGGATCGACGTCGCGCAGGATCACGTTGCCCGGCTTGAGGTCGAGGTGACCGACGCCCGCCCTGTGCATCGCGCAGAGGCCCGCCGCGATCCCGTCGAGGAGCGCGAACGTCTGCCGCACGTCGAGGGCGCCGGTGTGGATCACGCGCTCGAGGGTCGGCCCCTCGACGAGCTCCATCACGAGGATGGGCTTGGGCCGCGCGCCCGCGTCGAAGGTGACGAGACGCGCGAGGTTCGGGTGCTCCGGTACGGCGAGGAGCGCGCCCGCCTCCTCGCGGAACATGCGCAAGAACTCTTCCTCGCTCAGGGTGCGCGCCGCGGCCCCCGTGTACTCCGGGACCTTGAGGGCGAAGCGCGGCGCGGACTCGTCCTTCTTCTCCTCGGCGCGGCGCGCGACGAACACGCTCCCGACCGCGCCCGCGCCGAGCGCGCGCAGCACGTAGAAGCCGCCGAGGGTGCGCGAGGGAGGGAGCCAGGGTGGCAGCGGAGCTTCGCGCGGGGGCGCGGGCTTGAAGCTGTCGCGCTGGCCGTCGTCGGGCGCGGCCTCGCGCGGGATCTGGATCGCGCGGACGAGCGCGGTCGCCGCGACCTCGGCGAGGTGGGGCGGGAGATCCTCGTGGAGCCCGTCGATCGCGGCGGCGATCGACTCGCCGAGGGACTCGGAGTCGCCCCGGTACGCGCGCTCGACCGCGAGATCCACGAGCCGGAGCGCCGCGCCCGCGAGCCCCGACTCGTCCTCTGGTGGATCGCCGAGGCGGCGCCGCGCGCCCACGATGAGCCGCGCGAGCAGGCGCGTCGCGGCCTCGAGCTCGATCACGCGCGAGCCCCGCTCGTCCGTCTCCCCCGCGAGCTCGGCCAGCGAGGCCGCGGCCCGCACCCCCTCGATGGCGCGCCCGAACGCGAGCAGCGCCGCGTGGAGGGCGTCGACGCGGGGCGTCGTGGCGGTCGGCACCGCGCGGATCAGGCCGCGCAGCGCGTCGAGGGTGGCCCGCGAGCGCGTGCCCGTGGTGCGCACGTCGCGTTGCGTCTTCTCCACGAGGTGCGCGTAGGCGAGGTACATGGCCTTCATCTCGGGGACCATCGAGGCCTCGGCCATCGTGGTCAGGCCCTCGAGCGTCGTCACGTGGCGCACGACGACGAGGAACACGTCCGAGAGCTCTCCGATCTCCTCGCGCAGGAGCGCGTCGCACGCGCGCGCGGCCGCCGCGGTGAGCACGCGGCGCAGCGTCGAGGGGTCGTCGTCGCGCACGCGCGCGAGGAGCGCCCGCGCCGCGCCGAGCCGTCGCTCGCGCAGCGCGTCCGCGCGCCCCTCGCTCCACGTCCCGTCGGCGTCCACGAGGTGGAGCAGCGTCTTGATGCGCGCGAGGCGCAGCGCGGGGTGCTCGATCGGCTGCTTGCCCCGCACCGGCCGCCGCTCCTCTCGCACGAGCCAGGCGGTGAGCCGATCGAAGAAGCCGTCGAGCGGCGCGAGCGCGGCCGTCTCGTCGGCCTTGGCGCCGAGGGTCAAGAGGTCGGCGAGCGTGCTCGACTCGAGGAGCGCGCCGTCCAGCTCGCGCAGCGCGAGGAACGCCTCGCGCCGGCCCGAGTCGAGGTGCTGCGGCGCGGCCTCGAGCCGGCGCAGGGTGGCCTCGACCTCGTGCAAGACGCCGTGCGCGCGACCGTACGCGGCCCCGGCGCCGTCCTCCGCGAACGCGGCGAGGGCGCCCTCGAGGTACATGCGCAGGGTCGGCGGCGTGGCGCGCTCCTCCGCCGGCTTGAGGTCCTCGTCGAGCGCCGCGGCGAGCGTGGAGGTGCCGAGGTCCGCGTCGTCGAGGTAGCCGGCCTCCCGCAGCTTGGCGCGCGCCATCTGCTGGGCCCACACGCCGAACTCGCCGCCCACGCGCTCGTGGCGCAGCGAGAGGAGGGCCTCCGCGGCGTCGAGCCCGCCCGCGCGCACGAGCGCGGTGCAGAGCTCCTCGGCGGCCTCCGGCTCGACCTCCGCCGCGCGCGGGATCCCGAGGAGCATCGCGCCCGGGAGGCCGCGGTCCTTCTTGGGGAGCGGCGAGGCGAGCAGGGACATCGCCTGGCTCATCGAGCGCGTGGGGGTCACCGCGATGCTCGCCGCGAGCGAGGCCGCGGCGCGCCGCCACTCCGTCGGCGTCAGCGAGGGATCGAGGCCGCTCGTGATCTCGTCGGCGAGCGAGCCCGCGTGCCCCGAGAGCAGCCCGCGCGCGGTCGCGACGTGCCGCCACACCAGCGGCTCGCGATCGCCGAGGAGCCGCGCCCACGGGCCGGCGACGGTCTCCCGCTCGAACACCGCGAGCACGCCGTCGTCCCCGCCGGCGC
Source organism: Sandaracinaceae bacterium (assembly GCA_041918555.1). Taxonomy (GTDB): domain Bacteria; phylum Myxococcota_A; class Polyangia; order Polyangiales; family Sandaracinaceae; genus JACKEC01. The sequence goes on along the minus strand of JAYRVK010000060.1, from coordinate 4,665 downwards.
AGCGGCGCGCGGCCTCGCGCGCGGCGCGCTCGAGCAGGCGCGCGGCGAGCCGCCGCTGCGGGAGCGAGCCCGTCGACGGAGCGCCGAGCCACTCGAGCGCGAGATCGCGCCGCGAGATGAGCGCGAGCGCGAGCCCGTCCGCGCGCACCCCGCCCCCGATCGGCAGGTCGAGCGCGAGGGCGACCCGCGCGCGCACCGCGGCCCCGCTCAGCGCGCGCTTGCTGCCGAGCGCGAGCTGCGTCGCGAGCGCCACGAACGTCGACGCGTCGCCCTGGTGCAGCCGGCGCGCGACCCGCCGCCCGAGCTCGCGCCGCTCCTCGCCCATCGGCAGCACGGCGGCCAGCTCGTAGAGCGCGGCCGCGGATGCGGCCGGCGAGATGAAGTCGAGGTCGTCGACGAGGCCGTCCGCGATGGCCACCCGTACGCTCGCGAGGATCTCGCTCGGATCGAGGCCCTCGAGGGGGACCGGCCGCTGCTCGGCGGCCTCCGCGGCGAGCGTGGCGATGCTCTGGCGCCACGTCGCGCGGCGCTCGTCGGGATCGGCGATGGGGTGGAGGCGGGCCAGCCCGTCCAGGTATTCGCGGTCGAGGCGCAAGGGGTGCCCCGAGCTTATCGCAGAATGGCCCGCTCCTACGCGATCGAGCGCAGGCCGTCGCGCAGCGACGGCCGTCGGGCGAGGGGGCGCGCAGCCCCCTCGGAGATCAAGCCCGCGCCTCGGGCGCGGGCAGGACTCCGTCGAGGAGGTGCGGGTCGTCCTCGACCTCGATGCCCACCTCCGCGAGCAGGCGGAGCGCGTTCGACGTGCGCACCACGCCCGGCCGCAGGTGGTAGTCGAAGGTCATCGTCCCGTCCTCGATCACGTCGGTGAAGTGGACGTTGACGACCTTGCCCGCGCGCTCGCGCTCGAGCTCGCTGAGCGCGACGTCGTGCGTGGCGACGAAGCCCATCGCCCCGCGCCCGAGCAGGTGGCTCACCACCGCGCGCGCGCCGATGTGCCGCGCCTTCGCGTTCGTGCCGCGGAGCAGCTCGTCGAGCAGGAACAGGATCGGCGGCTCGGCCTCGGCGCGGTGCACGACCAGGCGCAGCCGCGAGAGCTCGGCCTGGAAGTAGCTCGCGCCGCTCTGGAGCGAGTCGGCGATCCGCATGCTCGCGCGCACGCGCAGGCGCGGCACGCGCATCCGGCGCGCGACGACGGGGCCGCCCGCGAGGGCGAGGACCACGTTGACGCCGACCGCGCGGAGCAGGGTGCTCTTGCCCGCCATGTTCGAGCCCGTGACGATCAGGCAGTGCCCGGGCCCCGGGAGCGCGACGTCGTTCGCCACGCGCGTCGGCACGAGCAGGAGCGGGTGCGCGACCTTCTCGCACTCGAGCGCGCCGCCCTCGACGACCTCGGGCATCGTCGCCTGCGGGTCCTGGTGGAGGAGCACCGAGAGCGCCGCGAGCGCCTCGAGGTCGCCGACCGCGTCGAACCACGCGCCGCACTTGCGCCCGACCCGCTTGATCCAGGCCTCGATGCCGATGAGGCAGTTGAGGTCCCAGAGCAACTGGGGGTTGTGGAAGACGTGCACGATCCCTTGCTCGCGCAGGTCGTACCAGCTCGTCCAGCGCTCGAGGCGCTTGAGCTGCTTCGACGGCACCGCGCCGTCGACCGACAAGTTCGTTTGCAGGATCTTGAGGCCCTCGGCCTCGAATTTCGCGCCCTCGACGACGTGGAAGAGGCTCGCGTAGGCGTCGACGAACCCCTTCTTGTCGCCCATCGCCTCGTACACCTCGCGCGAGCGCGGCTCGGTGCTGCGCACGATCAGGATCTGCACGGCGAGGGGGAGGAGCCAGGCCCAGCCGCTGATCGGACCGAACGTCCCCGCGGCCCACACGCCGATCGTGACGAGCGGGAGGATCGGCGACACGAGCTTGAGCCAGGGCCTCTCCTCGTGGAGCCCCTTCTTCTCCATCAGCTCCACGAACGGGCGCGCGTCGAGGCGCTCGCGGCCGGTCTCGAGGACCGCCGCCTCGAGCTCCTGGCGGAGCTCATCCTTACCGGCGAGCTCGCGCACGGCTTCTTGACGCGCCGCGATCACCTCGAGCGGCGCGGGCGCGGCCAGCCACGACGCGAGCGAGCGCGCGCCCGCGGTGGTGTGGGTGGTGTCGAGGCGCGCCAGGAGGCTCTGGTCGCCGGTGACGTCGAGGTCGCCCGCGTAGGGGTGCCCGGGCGGGAGCGCGGCCCCGGGCGGCGGCAGCTCCTTGAGCCGGTCGGTCATCCGCTTGACCTGGCGGTCGTGGATCTCGCGGCGGACCTCGGCCTGCTCGCGCCGCAGGATCACGCGCGCCTGCACCGCGCGCACGATCAGGAACACCACGAACACGCCGCCGCCCGCGGCGAGGAGCGCCGGCTCCACGCCGCCGAACAGGCCCGAGCCTCCGAGCACCGCGGAGAGCCCGAAGAGGGCGAGCTGCACCATCGAGAACCGCGCGGCGATGCGGTCCTGTCGGTCGCGCTCCGCCTGGAAGCGGTCCCGCGCGGCCCTGTGCTGTCCGAGCGGCGACGCGTCCGCGCTCACTCGGTCACTCGGGGCGGTAGTCGGGGGGCAGCTCGCCGCCCTCGCCGAAGAAGAACTCCTCGCACTGCTTGAGCAGGAACTCGGTGCCCTGCTTGCTCGCGAGGTCGAGGCGGAACTCGTTGATGAGCATGGTCGAGTGCTGGATCCAGAGGCGCCAACCTTCCTTGCTCACGCTCGCGAAGATCCGCGCCCCGAGCTCGTTCGGGAACGGCTGGCGGTCGAGCTTCTCGCCCTCCCGCTGGGTCTTCACGCACAACACCATCTCCGCCATCGAGCCACGCCTCCGGGGTTGATCGTGGGTGCGAGCGTAGGGCTCGGGCCCTCGCGTCGCAACCGGGACGAGAGTCTGTCAGAGTGTGGCTCGATGCGGGAGGTCCTGGCCGTCGTCGCGCTGCTCGGATCGCTGGGCTGCGACCGGCACCAGGCCTGGACCTTTCACAACGGAGCGGGCCTCGACGAGGCGCGGCCGCCGACGATCGTGGCCGAGGTCTACTCCGGCGGCGAGTGCGGCTTCGCCTGCCAGCCGCCCGGGGAGCAGCTGTACTGCGAGGAGCTCGCCCGCGGCGCGCAGGGCAACCCGCCGTCCGAGCTCCGGGCCGGCGATCGCTACTGCTTCATGGGCACCGCGCTCGACGAGATGAACCGCGCGTACGCGATCGGCTGCGCGGTCGCGGTGGTCGGCGGCGAGGCGATCGACGTCGCGCTCAGCCCGATCGAGGACGGCCGCGTGCTCCACCGTCGCTGCCAGCAGGGGCCCGACGTGCGCTTCGACGCGGGCATGATGGGCTTCGACGCGGGGATGGTCGGCCGCGACGCGGGGGTGACGGGCTTCGACGCGGGGATGGGCTTGGACGCGGGCGACCCGCAGCTCCCCGACGCGGGCCCCGAGGTCGACTACGGGCGGCCCGTTCGGGTGTACTTCGACGTCTCGGGGCCCGGTCGCGTCGCGGTCTACGACGCGGACGGCACGCCGATGGGCGGGTACCTCTACGACGGACACCGCCTGTGGGTCGACGCGTGGCGCGGGTTCTACGCGCGCATCGAGGCGTTCCCGGACTCGGGCTCCCGCATCCAGATCATCGACGTGCCGCACTGCGCGAACACGAGCCCGTGCGAGCTCCTGTTCGAGATCAACAACGACGTCGTCGAGATCGTGTTCGGTCCCTGAGCGATGCACGCAAGCTCCCGTGCGCGCTACGCGAGGGGCGCAGGTGCGAGCTCCCGTGCGCCGCGAGGGCGTGGCAGAGTCCAGTCCGTGAGCCGCCCGACCCCCCTCCTGCCCGCCCTGGCCGTCTCCCTCGCCGCGCTCGCGAGCGCGTGCCAGCCACGCACGAGCCCGCAGGTCTACGCGAAGCCCGCGGCGATCGAGCGGCTCGCGCGCGAGATCGAGGCGGCCGCGACCCAGGGGCCGGCCGCTCTGGGCGCGTTCTTCGACTGGGACGCGCTCGCCGAGCGCACGGCGCCCGACGGGCTCGCCTTCGGAGAGCGGGACGCGTTCTTGACCGGCGTCCGCACGAGCCTCGGCACGGACGGCGGCGGCCTGCTCACCGCGATCACCGGCGGCGCGTACTCGTTCCGCGGGATCGCGTGGCGCGATGGCCGGCCGGTCGCGCGCTTCCGGTTCCTCCCGACGGGAGGCGGGTTCAACTTCCACGACCTCGTGATCGTGCGCGGCGCGGGCGGCGCGTTCCGGGTCGTCGACATGTTCGTGATGACGAGCAGCGAGTACCTGACGGACTCGATGCGTCGGATCGCGGCGTTCCTCCTCGGGGACTCGTCGAGCGTCGCGGCGCGCGTGTTCGGCGATCGCGGCGTGAGCGCCGAGGAGATCGACGCCGTTCGGCGCTTCAACGAGCTCGCGGCGCTCCCGGGCGATCCCGACCCCGCGCTCGCGGCGTACGACGGGCTCTCGCCGCGCGTCCGCCAGCAGCGGATGGTCCGCCTCATGCGCGTGCAGGTCGCGTCGCGGCTCGAGGACCAGGCGCGCTACCTCGCGATCCTGAACGAGACCGCGGTGAACCTCCCGGGCGATCCCGCGCTGAGCTCGATGATGCTCGACGCGCACTACCTCTCCGAGGACTGGGCGGGGTGCCTCGCGGACCTCGCC
>JAYRVK010000059.1:0-2846 GCA_041918555.1 Sandaracinaceae bacterium | reverse complement strand
CGCCCCCGCACGCGACCCGCCCGCCGCGGCGCAGCGCGCACGTGTGGTCGTCGCCGACCGCGCGCCGCTCCGCGTCCTCGATCCCGTGCGCGCGCACGGGGCTCGGCGACGCCTCGGCGGCCTCGCCCTCGCGTCCGTCGCCGAGCTGCCCGCGGAGCCCGGCGCCCCAGCACCACACGGAGCCGTCGCGCGCGAGCGCGCAGCTGTGCGCGGCGCCCGCGGCGACCTCGACGATCCCCTCGAGCCCGCTCACCACGACGGGGACCGACCGCATCCGCCGCGTCCCGTCGCCGAGCTGGCCGTGGTCGTTCGATCCCCAGCACACGACGCCCCCGTGCGCCGCCACGGCGCACCCGTGGCGCGCGCCGGCGGCGAGGGTCGGGCCGGGGTGGTCGGTCGACGGGAGGTCCGAGCTCGGCGGGCCCGAGCCCCCGCAGCCGGAGAGCGCGAGCGCGAGGAGCGTGGAGCGAGTGAGCATGGCTCGGACGTACGCGCGGGCCGCGGAGTGCCCACGGTTGACGCGCGCCTCGAACGGCGTATCTGGTGATCGAGATGGCGGAGCCCGCGAAGAAGCCCGAGCCGCCCGAGACCGGCGCCCGCACGCGCATGCTCTTGTGGGTCCTCGCGATCGTGGCGGCGGCCGGGGGCATGAGCGTGCTCGCGACCCAGACCGCCGAGCCCGCGGCGTCGCGGATCCGCTACGACCAGCTCCGGGCGTGGATCGAGGAGGATCGTGTCGAGCACGTGGTCCTCGGCGAGCGCGAGATCCGCGGCACGTTCCGCACGGGCCGCGTGCCGCCGCGCGAGGGGGTCCCCGCCGGCCAGCGCGACTTCCTCGTGGAGCGCGTCGAGGACCCGACGCTCGTCGAGCGGCTCGACGCGCGCAGCGTGCGCTTCGAGGGAGAGCGCGTCAGCCAGTGGAGCGAGAGCTGGCCGACGCTGCTCTCGGTCGGGCTCACCGTGGTGATGGTCTTCTTCCTCTGGCGCATGCTCGCGGCGCGCGGCGGCACGGCGGGGGCGCTCTCGTTCGGGAAGAGCCGTGGCAAGGTGCTGCAGGAGTCGGACGTCGACGTGACCTTCGACGACGTCGCCGGCGCGGACGAGGCGAAGGAGGAGCTGCGCGAGGTGATCGAGCTCCTGCGCAAGCCCGAGAAGTTCCGGCGCATCGGCGCGAAGATCCCGAAAGGCGTCTTGCTGGTCGGCCCGCCGGGGACCGGCAAGACGCTGCTCGCGCGCGCGGTGGCCGGCGAGGCGGGCGTGCCCTTCATCTCGATCAACGGCTCCGAGTTCGTGGAGATGTTCGTCGGGGTCGGCGCGGCGCGCGTGCGCGACCTCTTCGAGCAGGCCGAGCGCTCGGCGCCCTGCATCGTGTTCATCGACGAGCTCGACGCGCTCGGGCGCTCGCGCGCCGGCGGAGGGTTCGCGGGCAACGAGGAGCGCGAGTCGACCCTCAACCAGCTCCTCGTGGAGATGGACGGCTTCGCGCCGCACCGCGCGGTCATCCTGATGGCCGCGACCAACCGGCCCGAGGTGCTGGATCCGGCGCTCCTGCGCGCGGGGCGTTTCGACCGGCAGATCCTCGTGGATCGCCCGGACCGCCTCGGGCGCGAGGCGATCCTGCGCGTGCACACGCGCAGCGTGCGCCTCGCCGAGGACGTGGATCTCGAGGTCGTCGCGCGGCGCACGCCCGGCTTCGCCGGAGCCGACCTCGCGAACCTCGTCAACGAGGCGGCGCTCCTCGCGGCGCGCGCAGACGCCGAGGCGGTCGCGATGGATCACCTCAGCGCGGCCCTCGATCGCGTGGTGGCCGGCCTCGCCAAGAAGAACCGCCTCGTCGACGAGGTCGAGCGCGAGCGCGTCGCCTACCACGAGGTCGGCCACGCGCTGTGCGCGCACCTCTCGGGGAGCGGCGAGCGGGTGCACAAGATCTCGATCGTCCCGCGCGGCCTCGGCGCGCTCGGCTTCACGATGAACCTGCCCGATCGCGAGCGGCAGATGATGACCCGCTCCGAGCTGCTCGCGCGACTGCGCGGCCTGCTCGGAGGGCGCGCCGCCGAGGAGGTGATCTACGGCGAGCCATCGACGGGGGCGCAAAACGACTTGCAGAAAGCGACGGCGCTCGCGCGCGCGATGGTGGCGGAGTACGGGATGAGCGAGGTGCTCGGCCCCGTGTACCTCTCGGACGACGCCCGCGCCGCGTACCTCGGCGGGCCCGCGGTGCCCGGGATGCCCCGGGCGCACGGCGACGCCGTCGCGGATCGCGTCGACGCCGAGGTCCGCACGCTCGTCGCGGAGGCGCTGGCCGACGCGCGGCGGACCCTCGAGCGCCACCGCGGGACGCTCGAGGCGATCACCCGACGGCTGCTCGACGCGGAACAGCTCGAGGGCGACGAGCTGGCCGCGCTCCTCGCGGAGGTCCGCGAGCCGGGCGACGGGGGGACCCTGGTGCGTCTCGCGCGCGGGGGTACCTCGGACGCATGAGCATCATCGCGCACCCGTACGCGGGCCGGGCCGACCTCGATTCGCTCGCGCACCACCACGCGGTCGCGCTCGCCGCCGCGTCGGGCAGCCGGCTCGTGTCGGTGCACGCCGACGACGGTACGCCCGACGGAGCGCCGCCGGAGCGCGCCGCCGACGTCCTGCGCGGCTGGGGCCGGGATCCCGCCTCGGTCGAGCACGAGCTCCGCGTCGAGGACTGCGTCGCCCTCGACGCCGTCGAGGCGATCCTCGGGCTCCTCGAGCGGCTCGAGCCCGACCTCGTCGTGCTCGGGACCGCGCAGCACCGCGGCTCGCTCCGCGCGCTCCTCGAGAGCCGGGCGGAGGCGATCGCGGCGCACCTCGCGGTG
>JAYRVK010000058.1:0-4144 GCA_041918555.1 Sandaracinaceae bacterium | reverse complement strand
TGGCGCGAGGAGATCGTCCCGGCCGCGCGGAGCGGCGAGGGGCTCGACGCGCTCGCTCCGGCCGAGCTCGCCGCGCTCGACGCGACGGTGCACCGCATGGCCGCGGCGACGGAGGAGGACGTCCACCGCCTCGAGCGCGCGGGCGCGCTCGCGACCGCGGGCGGCGCGCTCCTCGTGGTGCTCGCCGCGCTCGCGGTGTGGGACGTGTTCGCGCGCATCCGACGGATCCGCGACGCGGCCGAGGCGAGCGCGCCGGAGGACGCGCTCGAGCCGCTCGGCGCCGGACCCGACGAGCTCGCCGCGGTCGCGCGCTCGATCCAGGGCTCGCTGGCTGCGCTGCGCCGCGCGGGCGAGGCGGAGCGCGCGCGCGTCGAGCAGCTGCTCTCGGCGATCCCCGACGCGGTGCTCGTCGTGCGCGGAGACGGAACGATCGACTACGCGAACGCGCGCGTGGGAGAGGTGTTCGGGTGGCGCGCGGACGAGCTCGTCGGCGCGTCGGTCGAGACGCTCGTACCGACCGCCGCGCGCGGGCGTCACGCCGCGCTGCGCGGCTCCTTCGCGAAGGAACCGGCCGCGCGCGCGATGGGGAGCGGCCTCGACCTGCGGGTCGAGCGGCGCGACGGCACGGCGTTCTTCGCCGACGTGTCGCTCGGCCCCGTCACGCTCGCGGGGGCGCCCATGGTCGTCGCCGCGGTGCGCGACGTGAGCGAGCGGCGCGAGGCGCGGCAGCGGCTCGAGGACCTCGGAGCGCGCCTCGAGCGCGCGAACCGCGAGCTCGCGGGGCAGAACGCCGAGCTCGAGCAGTTCGCGTTCGCCGCGTCGCACGACATGCAAGAGCCCTTGCGCAAGATCATCGCGTTCGGGGATCGGATCGCGAAGGGCTACGGGTCCGCGCTCGACGACCGCGGCCGGGACTACCTCGCCCGCATGCAGGGCGCCGCGGCGCGGATGCAGCTCCTCATCGACGACCTCCTGCGCTGGTCCCGCCTCACCACGCGCGCGGAGCCGTTCGCGCCCGTCGACCTCGACGCGGTGATGCGCGACGTGCTCGACGACCTCGAGGTCGCCATCGAGAAGGCGGGCGCCACGGTGCGCGTCGGGTCGCTCCCCACGATCGACGCGGACGCGCCGCAGATGCGCCAGCTCCTCCAGAACCTCGTCGGGAACGCGATCAAGTACCGCAAGGAGGCTCGCGCGCCGCAGATCGACGTGCTCGCCGAGCCGCTCGGGGATCGCGTCCGCCTCGTGGTGAAGGACGACGGGATCGGGTTCGATCCCAAGTACGCCGAGCGGATCTTCGACGTGTTCGAGCGCCTCCACGGGCGCCAGGAGTACGAGGGGACCGGCATCGGCCTCGCGCTCTGCCGCAAGATCGTCCGCCGCCACGGCGGCGAGATCACCGCGACGGGCACGCCCGACGCCGGCTCCACGTTCGTCGCCGAGCTGCCGCTGCACCAGACCGCCCACGAGGCCGCCGCATGACCAAGCCCGCCCCCAGCCGCCCGATCACGATCCTCTACGCCGACGACGACGAGGACGATCGCCTCCTCGTGAAGGAGGCGCTCGAGGAGGCGCACCTCCGCAACGATCTGCGCACGGTGGCCGACGGCGAGGAGCTGATGGACTACCTCCTGCGCCGCGGCGCCTACGCCGACCCGGCGCGCTCGCCGCGGCCGGGGATCATCCTCCTCGACCTGAACATGCCGCGCAAAGACGGCCGCGAGGCCCTCACCGAGATCAAGGCGCACGAGAGCCTGCGGAAGATCCCGGTGATCATCCTGACCACGTCCAAGGCCGAGGAAGACATCTTGCGCTCGTACGACCTCGGCGTGAGCTCGTTCGTGTGCAAGCCGGTCACCTTCGAGGCGATGGTCGACACCGTCGCGGCGATCGGCCGGTATTGGTTCGAGATCGTGGAGCTACCGGATGAGTGAGCGGAACGGCGCCAAGGTGTCGGTGCTCCTCGTCGACGACGACGACGAGGACGCGATGCTCACGCGCGAGCTCCTCGCGGAGGCCACCGGGTCGCGCTTCACCGTGGAGCGCGCGAGCGACGCTGCGCGCGGGCTCGCGATGCTCCTCGAGAACCGCCACGACGTGTGCCTCATGGACTACCGCCTCGGCCCCGAGACGGGGCTCGAGGTGCTGCGCCGCGCGCAGGCGCGAGGGGCGGACGTGCCGGTGATCATGCTGACGGGGACCGGGGATCGCGCCGTCGACCTGGCCGCGATGGCGTCGGGCGCGGCGGAGTACCTCGAGAAGGGCGCGATCGACGCGAGCGTCCTCGAGCGCGCGATCCGCTACGCGATGGCGCACAAGCGCCTCGAGCGCGAGCTCGCCGCCAAGAACGAGCGCCTCCAGCGCCTCGACGCCGAGAAGAACCAGCTCCTCGGGATGGCCGCGCACGACCTGCGCAACCCGCTCGGCGTCGTGTACGGCTACGCGAGCCTGCTCGCCACGAACCTCGACCAGTACTCCGAGGACGAGATCCGCGAGATGATCGCGACCATCGCGCGCAGCTCCGCGTTCATGCGCGGCCTGATCGACGACCTGCTCGATCTCGCGTCGATCGAGGCCGGGACGCTGCGCCTCGCCGTGCTCCCGACCGATCCGGTCGAGCTCGCGCGGAAGAACGTCGCGCTCAACCGCATCCTCGCCGCGCCCAAGGCGATCGCGATCGAGCTCGCGGCGGACGACGGCCTCCCGCTCATCGACGTGGACGGCGCGCGCTTCGATCAGGTGCTCAACAACCTCCTCACCAACGCGGTGAAGTACTCCGAGCGCGGGACCCGCGTGACCGTGCGCGTCCACGCGACCGACGGCTTCGTGTGCTTCGACGTCGTCGACCACGGCCGCGGCATCGCGTCCGAGTTCCTCGAGACGATCTTCAGGCCCTTCGCCAAGGAGGGCAGCACCGGCACCGCGGGCGAGAAGAGCACCGGGCTCGGGCTCGCGATCGTGAAGCGCATCGTGCAAGCGCACGGCGGTCGGCTCGGCGTCAAGAGCGAACTCGGGAAGGGCTCGACGTTTTCGGTGTGGCTGCCCGCCCACCGCGCCGCCGAGGAGGTGCGTCGATGATCGACGCCGACGAAGTGATCACGAAGGAGGAGCTCGACTCGGATCGACCGGCGCCGAGACCGTCGCCGGCGCTGCGCCCCGGGACGCTCCTCGACGGGCAGTACCGGGTCGTGCGCTCGCTCGGGAGCGGCGGGATGGGCGAGGTGGTGCTCGCGCGCGACGAGGGCCTCGAGCGCGACGTCGCGATCAAGCTCGTGCGCCTCGACCTCGTGGAGCTCCCGAAGGCGCGCGCCGACTTCGTCGCGGAGGCCCGCGCGATGGCGCGGCTCGTCCACCCGAACGTGGTCGGCGTCTACGCGGTCGGGGAGCTCGACGGCGTGCCGTACATGGTGATGGAGTACATCCCCGGGCGCTCGCTGAGCGAGCTCCTGCGAGCGCGGGGCGGCGTGCTCGGGATCTGCGAGGCGGCGTTCATCCTCGATCAGATCGGGCGCGGGCTCGCGGCGATGCACGCGGCCGGGCTCGTGCACCGCGACCTCAAGCCCTCGAACGTCCTCATCGGACCGGGCTTCCGCGTGGCGATCGGCGACCTCGGGATCGCGCGCGTGCTCGGCGACGCGACGAAGGACGACGCGGAGTGGGTGTCGGGCACGCCGTCCTACATGGCGCCGGAGGTGCGGCTCGCGTCGTGCGCGGGGCCCGCGCTCGCGCCGCGCGCGGACATCTTCTCGTTCGGCGTGATGGCCTACCAGCTCCTCACCGGGCACTTGCCGTACCGGAACGCGGTGATCGGCGGTGTGCACAAGCCGCGGCCGGCGAGCGAGCTCCGGGCGGAGCTCCCAGCCGAGATCGACGACGTGATCGAGGGCGCGCTGGAGCTCTTCCCGGATCGACGCACGCACAGCGCGGACGCGTTCCGCCGGCTCCTCGTCAGCGCGCTGCAGAAGACGGCGCTGCCACACCTCGCGCCCCGTCGGATCCTCGTCGCCGACGACGACCCGAGCTACCGCGAGCTCACCCGCATGATGCTCGCGCAGGCCTTCCGGGGCGCGACCATCGAAGGCGTGCCCGACGGCCGCACCGCGCTCGAGTCCGCGCGGCGCGCGTGGCCGGACCTCGTCGTGTC
>JAYRVK010000057.1:0-1681 GCA_041918555.1 Sandaracinaceae bacterium | reverse complement strand
TGGCCCCGGAGGCATCGCTCCGGGCGCGCTCGTGCCGGGCGGCGCGGCGGGGCCCCACGCAGGACCGATCCCGTAGCCGGGGCCAGGACCGCCGCCGTGCACAGGACCGCCCATGCCGTGCGCAGGGCCGCCCATGTCATGCCCTCGCCCACCCGGGCCGCCGGCGCCTCGGCCGCGATCTCCGTGATGCGGGCCCATCCGCGCGTGGGCAGGAGCGCCCCCACGACACACGAACGGAGGCATGGGCCGCTCGGGCGGCGGAGGCGGCGCACCCGCGCAGCCGAGCGGCGCGAGAGCGAGAGCGAGGAGCGCGGGCATGACGACGGGACGCACCATGCTCGGAGCGTAGCCGAGGCCGGCGGGGGCGTCGTGTCGCCCGCCGTGCGCTCGTGGCAAGCTCGCGTCGCCATGCGCCCCTCTCTCCTCACGTCCTGCCTCGTCCTCTCCTGGCTGCTCCTCGGCTGTGCCGGGGCGTCCTCCGCGCTCCATCCCCGCATGGGAGATCGCGGGCTCGTGGCCGCGCGCGGGCAGTTCGGGATCGAGCACGGCGGGGCTCGCCGCGAGCGGGTCGCGACGCCCGCGTGGACGATCGACAACTTCACGCCCGACCTCGCGGCGACGCGCGTGGGGCCCGACTACGTCCACACGGCGCGCCTCGACGGAACCGCGCGACAGGCCGAGGACGTCTTCGAGCTGCGGCTCTTGCACGCACGGATGGGCGCCCACCTCTGGGCGCGCACGGTGCCGCTGCCTCGTCCGCTCGAGCAGCGCACGCTCGATCAGCTCGCGCCCGGCATCGTCGAGCGCTCCGTGAACGCGCGCTACTGGCTCTTCGACGACGCCGAGGGCGCGGGGCCACGCAGCTTCCAGACGCGCGTCCTCGCGAGCGCCGGCTGTCAGCTCGACGGCCTGCCCGCGCACGAGATCCTCTACGAGGCGCGCGACGGCACCGGCACGAGCAGCCACGTGCACCTGGTGCTCTTCCACGCGCTGCGGCCCTGGCTGCCGGGTGGGCGCGCGCCGGCCGCGCCCTTCCGGCCTCTCGTGATCCTCGGGCTCTCGTCGCGACCGGATCTGCACCCGGAGCTCGCGCCCCAGCTCGCGGACCTCGCGCACCGCGTGCGAGTCTTCGACACGGACGGTCGACCGCGCGCGCCCGGCACCTCGAACTGTGGTGCGCTGCGCTCGGAGCCCCTGCGCGGGACGCGCTATCGCGTGGGCGACTACGTCGTCTATCGCTTCTCGGGCTCGATGCTCGCGTCGCCGCTGCTGATGCGCGAGGAGGTCACCGACCAGGACGGGGACCGCCTCACCATCGAGGTCTCGGTCACGCGCGACGGTGAGACGCTGCGGCACTGGGCGCAGGAGCTGATCGACACGCCCGAGAACCAGGCCGCGAACCACATCGAGGCGCTCTGCGTCTTCGAGGGCGCGGCCTGCCACGAGCAGCCCGTCGAGATGCTCCCGCAGCTCTACGCCGAGACCGTCGTCTCTCCCGACGCACCGCCGACGGACGTCACCGAGGCGACCGAGACGCGCCCGATCGGACCGCTCCAGCTCGAGTGTCGGGTGCGCCGGGGCCAGGCCCTCTTCGGCGGACGGCCCGCGACCTTCGAGGAGCTGCGCTGCCCCGACTTCCTCTGGACCAACGGCAACGCGGCCTTCGTCGACGCGCAGACCG
>JAYRVK010000056.1:0-1893 GCA_041918555.1 Sandaracinaceae bacterium | reverse complement strand
GCGGCCCTGGCGGCGCTGCCCGGTGAGCTCCGCGCGCGCATGCGCCTCATCCACTACCCGGACGACTTCGACCTCGCGGCGAGCGCGATCGAGCCGCTCGAGCAGGGCCGCACCTACGAGGTCGGGCCCTCGACGATGCGGCGGATCGTCTCGGCGTAGTCGACCGCGCGCGCCCGCGAGGGGACGGGGGGGGGGAAGCCCGCGAGGCGCACGAGGAGCTCGTCCCGCGCCTCGGCCGCCAGATCGAGGAACGAGGTGCCGGCGACCGGGCGGCCGTGCTTCACGAACACGCGCCGGACCTCGGCGGTCGCGTCGATGTACGGGCCGCCGCGCGGGGCGCGGAAGCTGAGCACGAGCTCGTCGCCCGGCGCGACGGAGTCGGTGCAGTGGATCAGGGCGCCGCGCGGCGACAGATCGAGGATTCGCTGACCGACCAGGCGGAATCCGTCGAGGCGGACGGCCTGGCAGTCGGCGCGGAAGTCTCGGCGGAGCGTGCGGCGGCGGCGGGCGGGGACGAGCTCGAAGCGCATGCGCCCATGGTACGGACCGGCGCGCGCCGCCCCGAAGTTCTCGGCGTCACTCCTTCTTGCCGCCGAAGAGCTTGTCGAAGAGGCCCTTCTTCTCGCTCGTCCCGCTCTTCTGCGCGGGCGGCGCCTCGCTCTTGCGCATCGAGGCGATGCGGACCTCGCGCACGGCCTCGAGGTTGCGCGGGTTCGCCGCGGCCGCGATCTCGAAGTGCTGGTGGGCCTTCTGGGCTTGGCCGGCCCGCTTGAGCACGAGGCCGAGCCAGTAGTGCGCCTTGTCGTGCTTGGGGACGAGCGCGATCGCGCGCTCGAGCTCGGCCACGATCTGCGAGCGCATCCCCGGCTCGCCGGCGTGCTTCTGGAAGAGCACGAAGCCGCGCGTCGCGTGGTAGTCGGCCTCGTCGTCGTTGTAGGAGAGGATCTCGTCGAGGATCGCGAGCGCCTCGTCCCAATCGCTCCTCCGCAAGAGGACTTCCACCTTGCGGAACTCCATGGCGGCCTGGACGATCATCGCGAGCTGGCGGTCCGCCTCGGGCGTGCCGCCGCCGGCCTGGACGTTCGAGAGGTAGGGCCCGCGCTTGGACTCGTCGCCGAGCGTCTCTTGTGCGCGGGTGAGGTAGCCGAAGATCCGCTCGACCGTCGGGCGCAGCGCCGCGAGCGGCGCGGGCACGCGGTCCGGGTGCCACTTCTTCACGAGCGCGAAGTAGGCCTTCTGCACCGCGGCCGACGACACGTCGCGCGGGACCGCGAGCATCTCGAAGTAATTCTCGTGCTCGATGGAGGTCCCGCGCGCCGCGATCTCCTTCCAGAGCCCCTGGTGCTCGGAGCTCAGCCCGTCGGGCATCGGCGGCGGCGCGTCGGGGGCCCCCGGAACGGCGGTGCGAGACCGCTTGGCGGAGCCCGACGCGTCGGGGCCGGGGGGCTCGGGCGGCGCGGCCCCCGCAGGCGCCTCGGGTCGGGGCGCGGGGCGGCGCGCGGGGATCGACGGGCGCACCTCGCCGTCCCACGGCTCGACCGCCTTGGTGATCGCGAGGAGGTAAACGAGCCGCGCCACCTGGGCCGGCGTGAGCTGGACCATCCCGCGCAGCGCGGCCACGGACATCGGCTCGGCGCGGAGCAGATCGACGCACGCGCGCTCCTTCGGCAAGAGGCCGTAGTCGGCGAGGTTGATCCCCGCGACGAGGCGCAGCCGCTGCTCGCCGAGCCTCTGCACCACGTGCTCGACGGCGTCGTCGCGCGAGGAGCCGCGGAGCGAGGCCGCGATCAACGGGAGCACGTCGACGTCCCCGGTGCGCGCGTTCGGGGAGTCGCCGACCAGATCCACGTCGGCGTAGAACGCGTACGGCCCCTGCGCGCGCGCGAAGAGCGG
>JAYRVK010000055.1:0-4572 GCA_041918555.1 Sandaracinaceae bacterium | reverse complement strand
TCCGCCGTCGCGTCGGGCGCGCCGGCGCGCGCGGCGACGCCCGCGCGGCGCAGGCGCTCCGCGAGCAGCTCGGCGAGGCCCGCGCCGCCGTCGACCACCGCGATCGACTTCGCGCCGAGCAGCCCGTCGAGGGCGAACCCGTTCGCCGGGGCCGGCGCGAGCTCGAGCACCCAGCGCGTCTGCCCGGCGGGCGCGGCCGGCGCACGCATCGGCGCGGGCGCGGCGGGGCCGGCGCCGTCGCCGAGCCGCGCGACGATCTCCGCGAGCGTGCGCAGCTTGCCGAGCTCCGCCGGATCGATCTCCGGCAACGACGTCGCGCGCTCGCGCATCGCCGCGAGGATCTCCACCCGCTTGATCGAGTCCACCCCGAGGTCCCCCTCGAGATCCATCGACAGCTCGAGCATCTCCGTCGGGTAGCCCGTCTTCTCCGCGACCACCGCGAGCATCAGCGCGGTCAGGTCCACCGACGGCGCCGACGCCCGAGCGGTCGCCGGCGCGGTCGCCGGCGCCGACGCGGGTGCGGACACGGACATCGGAGCGGGTGCAGACGCGGGCGCGGGCGCGGGCGTGAAGGCGGGAGGCGGAGGGGCCGTCCCCGCGGGCAGGGGCACGGGCATGGGCATGGGCATGGCGACCAGGGGCTGGCCTGCCATCATCCCCGACATCGTCAACAACGCTTGCTGTTGTGCAGCGAGGAACGCCCCGTGGGAGGAGGCCATCGCCTGCGTGTAGGCGCTGTGCGCGTCGATCACGCGGGTCTGGATCGCGTAGTAGGCGCTCGCCCACGCGTCGCCCTGCGGCGCGGGGACCGGCGTGGCGGAGGTCGGAGCGGGCGCGGCCGGCGCGGGCGCGACGGTCGGGGTGGGCGCGGGGGCGCGCGGGGGCTCGGGCTCGATGGGCATGGGGTGCACACTCTGGGCGACCGCCTCGGGTCGCGACGGCGGGCGCGGGGGGTTCGGGAGGGGGCGCCCCGCGGCGCCGTTCTCGGGCGGGTACGGCTTGCCGTGGTTCGACCCGCCGATCGACATCGTCATCTTCGGCCTCTGCGCGGCGCGCGGATCCTCGAGCGGCTCGAAGGCGCGCCAGAGCGCGCCCGGCGCCAGGGGGACGCCCGCCGCGGCGAGCCGGCCGAGCGCGAGCGCCAGGCTCGCGAGGCCGTGCTTGCCCCTGCGATCCAGCGACACCGCGAGGTGCGGTCGGTCGCCGAGGATGCGCTCGACGAGGCCCGTGAGGACGGCGCTCGGGCCGACCTCGACGAACACGCGGACCCCGGCCGCGTACATCGCCTCGACCGACTCGACGAAGCGCACGGACCGCGCGAGCTGGCCCGCGAGGAGCGCCCGCGCCGCGGCGGCGTCCTCCGGGTACGGCGCGGCCTCGCTGTTCGCGATCACCGGGCAGCGCGGCGCGTGGAACGCCACGCCCTCGAGGAACCGCCCGAACGGGACCGTGGAGTCGGAGACCACGCTCGAGTGGAACGCGGTCGCCACGTCGAGGCGCCGGAAGCGGAGCTTCGCCGCCTCGAGCCGCGCCTCGCTCGCCTCGATCGCCGCGCGTGGACCGCTCAAGACGACTTGCGTCGGCCCGTTGTGGTTCGCGACCACCACGTCGGCCGGCCACGGCGTCAGCGCCGCGCGTACGTCTGGCAGGCCCGCGGTGACCGCGGTCATCGCGCCGGGGATCGACGCGGCCTCCGCCATGAGCTCGCCCCGCCGCCGCGCCACGCGCATCGCGTCCTCCCGCGAGAGCACGCCGGCGGCCGCGAGCGCGACGACCTCGCCGAAGCTGTGGCCGGCGACCGCCGCGGGCGCGATCCCGAGCTCCTCCACGAGCGCGAGGTACGAGAGGCTCGTCACCCCGATCGCGGGCTGCGCCCACTCGGTCGCCGTGAGCTTCTCCGCCTGCGCGTCGCGCGCCGCGTCGTCGAAGACCGGCTTGGGGAACACCACGTCGTGGAGCGGCTCGTCGAAGACCCCCACGAGGCTCGCCGCCTCGTCCCACGGCCGGATCGCCGCGTCGTAGGCCATCGCCACGTCCGCGCCCATCGACACGTACTGGCTGCCCTGGCCCGGGAACAGCAGGCCGACCGCGCCCGTCGGCGCCCCGACCCCGAGCGCGATGCCGTCGGGCGTCTCGAGCGGCTCACCCTTCTCCGCGAGCGCCGCGGCCTTCTCGAGCTTCGCCGCGAGGTCCGCCTCGTCCGCCGCGACCACCGCGAGCCGCACCACGGCCGCGGGATCCCACGCCTCCTGGGTCGTGCGCGCGAGGTACGCGAGCGTGCCGGGCGCCGTGGCGCCGGCCGCCATGGCGCGCGCCGCGCCGGCCACCGCTGCGGGGCTCGCGCCGCCGATCAACACGAGCTCCACCGGCGCGGCGCGCCGCCGGAACGCGCGCGCGGCGTCCCCGTCGTACTCTTCGAGCGCGACGTGGAAGTTCGAGCCGCCGAAGCCGAACGAGCTCACGCCCGCGCGCCGCGGGTGCGCGCCGCCACGGACCCACGGGCGCGCGACGGTGCTCAGGTAGAACGGGCTCGCCGGGAGATCCAAGCTCGGGTTCGGGCGCTCGACCTTGATCGTCGGCGGCAGCACGCGGTGATGCAGCGCGAAAACCGCCTTGACAAGCCCGGCGGCGCCCGCCGCCGCCTTGGTGTGCCCGATCTGCGACTTCACGGAGCCGAGCGCGCACCACTGCCGATCCGCGCGACCGCTCTCGTCGAACACGGTGCGCAGCCCCTCGAACTCCGCCGCGTCGCCGGCCTTGGTCCCCGTGCCGTGGGCCTCGATCAGCTCCACCGTCTCGACGCCGTAGCCGGCCTTCGCGTACGCGCGGCGGATCGCGCGCGCCTGGCCCGCGGCGACGGGCGCGTAGACCGCGGTGCCCTTGCCGTCGCTGCTCGTCCCGACGGCCGTGACGACTGCGTACACGCGATCACCGTCGCGCTCGGCGTCCTCGAGCCGCTTGAGGGCCACCATCCCGAAGCCCTCGCCCAGCATCGTCCCGTCGGCTTGATCGCTGAACGGGCGGCAGTCCCCCGACTTGCTCAGCGCCGGGGTCTTGCTGAAGCAGAGGTACATGAAGATGTCGTTCATCGTGTCGGCGCCGCCGCAGATCACGACGTCCGACTCCCCGAGCCGCAGCTCGTTGACGGCCATCGACAGCGCGCTGAACGTGCTCGCGCACGCCGCGTCGGTCACGCAGTTGGTGCCGCCGAGGTTCAGCCGGTTCGCGATGCGCCCCGCGACCACGTTGCCGAGCACCCCCGGGAACGTCGCCTCCTGCCACGGCGTGTAGTGGGCCTCGATCCGCGCGCACGCGTCCGCGACCTCGTCCTCGGGCAGGCCCATCTCGCGCAGCGCCTTGGTCCACACGGGCCGCTGCAGCCGGCTCACCATCGCGCCGAGCAGCTCCTGCGCGCTCGTGACGCCGAGGATCACGCTCATGCGCTCGCGGTCGCCGTAGTCGAACTGACCGCGCGCCGCGTCCTCGAGCACGCGCTGCGCGACGATCAGCGCGAGCAGCTGGCAGGTGTCGGTGGCCTCGACGGTCGAGGGCGGGACGCCCCACTTCATCGGCTCGAAGTCCACCGGAGGCACGAAGGCGCCGCGCTTCGCGTAGGTCTTGTCCGGCGCCGAGGGGTCCGGGTCGTAGTAGTCCTCGATGAGCCAGTGGCTCGGCGGGACGTCGGTGATGCGGTCGGCGCCCGCGAGGATGTCCCTCCAGAAGCCGGTGGAGTCCACCGATCCGGGGAACAGCGTGGCGAGGCCCACGACGGCGATGCGGCTCTTCTTCTCGTCGTTCATGGCTTCCCTAGGCGAGCGGGCGAGGAACGAAGCGGAACGCGGCCGCGGGGATGGCGGCGCCGTAGCTGCGGAGCTGATGGGCGCGGGTCACGACCGCCGCGCCCTCGAGCAGGTTGAGCGCGATCTGCACCACCGTGCGCTGCTCGGGCGGCTCGAGGAAGGAGCCGCGGACCCACTCGTTGAAGGCGCCCATCGCGGGCCCGCACCAGATCTGGTAGTCGAGGCGCCGCGAGGGCTCGCCGGTGATCGCCCAGCGGCTCGACAGCCCCAGGTACCACCGGAAGCAGAGCGCCATCTCGTGCTTCGGATCGGCGGCGGCCTTCGCGTTCTGCGAGGGGTCGCGCTCGGCCCAGAAGGCGCGCGTCGCGGCGCGGACCTCGTCGAACGTGGCGCCGAGCACCTGCCTCTCGAGCGCGGCGCGCTCGCCCGCCTCGATCGCGTCGAGGCTCGCGTGCCGGCGGTACGCGCCGAGCAGCCGGTGCGCGCGCGTGCCGAACATCGTGCCGCGCTTCAGCACCTGCACCTCGACGCCCTGCTCGAACATGTCGGCGGCGGGCGCCATGATCACGTCGCCCATCGACGCGGTGGCGAGCATGCGCTTGCCCTCGGCGGAGAGCCCCGACTCGATCGAGGACTGGTTCACCGAGCCGGTGAGCACGTAGGCCGCGCCCAGCGAGAACGCCGACGCGACCGAGCGCGGCGTGCCGAGCCCGCCCGCCGCGCCGACCCGGACCGGCCGCGCGTAGCCGTGCCGCTCGACCAGCGCGTCGCG
>JAYRVK010000054.1:0-3055 GCA_041918555.1 Sandaracinaceae bacterium | reverse complement strand
GCGTGCGCGCGAAGAGATCGCTGAGGTTCGGATCCGGCTCGAGCTCCGCCGCGAGCGCGTCCGCGCGCTCGTCGGCGCGCCGGCGCCAGTACCGCGACTCCGAGCGCGACGCGTAGGCCATGCCGAGCGTCCACGCCGGGATGAGCTCGCGGTGCACGCGATCCCAGTCGATCGCCTCCCGCGCGTAGTCGCTCATCGGGCGCTCGGGCGCGTAGACGGGCGCGCCCTCGAGGGTGCTCTCGCCGTTCACCACGGCCCGCACGCGCCTCCCCGCGAGCGGCCAGCCGAGGAGGATCGCGCTCGCGACGGCCGCCGCGCCGAGACCGACCCACAGCCGGCGCCGACGCGCTCGATGGAGGGTCGTCACGGCGTGCTCGACGCCGGCTTCGAGGGAGTCGTCCATGCTCCACGGCCTTGGGGCCGTGCCCTAAGACTACGGCCGCGGCGAGAAGTTCTCATCCGCGCCCTGCGCCGGCCGCATGTACAGTCCGGCCAATGCGCCGCTGCGTCGCTCTCACCCTGCTCGCCGCCCTCGGGTGCGGCGGCGGAACCGACGATCCCGAGCCTGCGTCCGCGCCCGACACCGCCGGCGCGGAGGCGCCGCCCGAGGCGCCGGCGGGGCCCGCGCCCGAGGCGGTCGCGGAGGTCCGCGATCTCGTGCAGGCGATCGGCCTGGGCCCGACCGAAGCGGCGGCCGCGCGCCTCCGCGGCGCGGCGTACCGGAGCGCCGAGGTCGAGCCCGTCCGCACCGCGTGCCTCGCGCTGGTCGAGGCCTTCGTCGCGGGCTCCGTCGAGGCGTTCGACGCGGACGCCCAGTGCTTCACCCGCGTCGAGGGGCTGCGCACCTCGCACGGGGTGACGGAGGCTCCGGACGTCGCGCCGTTCCACGCGCTGGTCGCCGAGTCGCGCGCGGCGCGGCAGGGCGATCTCCCGCCGCTGCCGCCCGGCTTCGCGACGGACACCGACGAGCGGACCTTCACCGGCGAGATCACCGACGCCGATCCGACCCTCGAGAACGGCGCGGGCTACGACGAGCACGCGATCGAGCTCACGGCCGGCTGGACGATCACCGTCGACCTCGTCGCCGCGGGCTACGACGCGTACCTCTACCTGCACGGCGAGGGAGGGCAGCTCCTCGCCGAGAACGACGACGGCGGGGAGGGGCTGAACAGCCGCCTCGTCCATCGGGTCGACGTGCCCGGCCGCTACCTGCTCCGCGCGAGCACCTACTCCGCGGGCGCGCGCGGCACGTACCGGCTCACCGTGGCGCTCTCGCGCGACTAGCGATGTCCGCGCCGCGCGATCACAGCTTCCACGGCGAGAACGCGTGCCGCGCGCTCTTCGAGCGGCGGCCCGACGCGATCCATCGCGCGCTCCTCGGCGAGGCCGCCGCGCCGCGCTTCGCGGAGCTGATGAAGGCCCTCGCCAAGCGCCGCCGCCCCTACCGCGTGGTCCCGGACGAGGAGCTCGAGAAGGTCTCGGGCAGCCGTCATCACGAAGGGATCTGCCTCCTCGCCGACCCGATCGCGCCCCCGCGCGCCGACGCGCTGCTCGCCGCGATCGGCGCGCGGCCCGCGCGCTGGGTCTTCCTCGACGGCGTGCGCAACCCGCACAACGTCGGCGCGCTCCTGCGCGTCGCGGCGCACTTCGGCGAGTGCGCGATCGCCGGGCTGCCCGACGATCTGCCGAGCATCGCCGGATCGGTCGCGCGGATCGCGGAGGGGGGGGCCGAGCACGTGCCGGTCTTGCGCTGGCCCGATCCGCGGCGAGCGCTCGCGCGCCTGCGCGAGCACGGCTTCGTCGGGGTCGCCGCCGAGACGGCGGGCGCCCCGTCGCTGTACGAGACGGAGCTGCCCCGCCGCGCGGTGTTCCTCCTCGGCGCGGAGCACGAGGGGCTGAGCGACTCGGCGCGCGACGAGGCCGACGTCGCGGTCACCATCCCGGGCACCGGCGCGGTCGAGAGCCTCAACGTCACCGTCGCGTGCGCGATCCTGTTCGCCGAGCACGCGCGCCGGCACGGGCGGTGATCGGGTACCTGGCCGCCGAGGGCTTCGAGGCGGAGCTCGCGCACGAGCTCGGCGAGCCGATCGAGCGCCACGGGCGCCTCCTCCTCGCGCCGGGCCCGCGGCGCGCGGCCGCGTGGGCGCAGAACGTCTGGCTCGAGCCGCAGCGGCTGCGGATCGCGTCGATCAAGGACGCGGCCCGCCAGCTCCGCGCGCTCCAGCGCAACTGGGCGCTCCTCTCGACCGTCGATCACCGCCGCGCGGCGCTGATCCAAGACGAGCTCCCGCACGTGTCGGCGAAGCCGATCGCGCCATACGCGCCTCTCCCGCAGGCACCGCTCGGGTCGTGGACCCTGATCGATCGCGACAACGTCATTTGCTCACCGCGATGCAGTAGCCCCTTCCCGCAGGGGGTGGTCCAGTTCGTCGAGGATCGCGAGGGCCCGCCGAGTCGTGCGTACCTGAAGCTCTGGGAGCTCTTCATGCTGACGGGCCAGAAGCCGGGCCCCGGCGAGCGTGTGCTCGATCTCGGCGCGTCGCCCGGCGGCTGGACGTGGGTCCTCGCGAGCCTCGGCTGCCACGTCCTCAGCGTGGACAAGGCCCCGCTCGATCCCCGCGTGGCCGCGCTCCCGAACGTCGAGGTCCGCGCCGAGAGCGCCTTCGCGCTCGATCCGGCCACGGTGGGCCCCGTCGATTGGGTGTTCAGCGACGTGATCTGCTACCCGCAACGTCTCTTGCAGTTGGTCGAGCGTTGGCGCGCGGCCAGGCTGGCGACGCGGTTCGTGTGCACCCTGAAATTCCAGGGCGCGACCGACCACGAGACCGCCGCGCGCTTCGCCGCCATCGAGGGCTCGACGCTCCGGCACCTCGGCTACAACCGCCACGAGCTCACCTGGACGCTCGCGTGAGCGCGCGCGCGGCCCGATGCTCGGCCGCGGATCCAAGCCTCCCGGGGAGGCCCCTCCTCTCCCTCGCACCTCGAAGAGCACACCGCGGTCAGCGGCAGCGCTGATCGATCCGATGCTCAACGAATGATCGCCGCCCAGGAGAAT
>JAYRVK010000053.1:0-2589 GCA_041918555.1 Sandaracinaceae bacterium | reverse complement strand
CGGTCCACGTCGCCCAGGCGCAGGGTCGGGGGGAGCGTCCAGACGCCCTCGGGGTGGTCTCGATCGTCGCGCGGGTTCGCGTTGATGTCGGAGCGCTCCTCGAGGCGGAAGCCCGCGCGCTGCGCGACCGCGATCACGAACTCCTCGGGGACGTAGCCCCCGCGCGCCGAGTCGAACGGATCGGCGCCGGCCTCCGCGCGATGCTGCACGACGCCGAGCACGCCGCCCGGGCGCAGCACGCGGAAGAACGCGCCGAAGGCCTGCTCGACGCCCTCGTCGTTGATCCAGTTGTGCGTGTTGCGGAAGGTCAGCACCAGGTCCGCCGAGCCGTCGGGCCCGAGGTCGATCGCGCTCGGGGTGTCGAAGGTCGCGAGCTCGACCTGGCCGAAGACCTCGGGGTGCGCCGCCTGGAGGTCGAGGAACGTCTGGCGGAAGCGCGCGCGCTCGCTCTCGGCGGGGGGGATCCCCACGACGAGCGAGCCCGCTCCGCGCAGGTAGGGCGCGAGGATCTCGGTGTACCAGGCGCCCCCCGGGCCGATCTCGACCACGCGCATCGTCGGCTCGATGCCGAAGAACGTCAACGTCTCTTGCGGGTGTCGATACTGGTCGCGCGCGCGGTTCTGGGCGGAGCGCTGCGCGCCCGCGATCGCGGCGGCGAGGTCGCCCGGCGGCGGGAGCTCGACGGGACCCGTGGCGACGGGCTCGGCGCCCCCCGCGCCGTCGGCCACGGGATCGGCGCCGGTCGCGGTCGTGGAACCGCCGGAGGGGGCGCCGCCGCAGGCGCCGAGGGCGAGGGAGAGGACGAGGCTCGTGAGGAGTGCGTGGCCGCGCATGGCGAAGTGTCTTAGGGCGGGGAGGGCCGGGGGACAACCCGCGGTCGACGCCGGCGCAGCCCGAACAGGAGCGCGATGAACAGCGCGAGCACCACCGCGTAGCCGACGCCGAGGATCGTCCACGCCATCGGGCTCCCGTCGGACCAGTGGTTGAGCACCGCCGGCGTGGGGTCCGCGTGCGGCTGCCAGCCCGGGATCCCGATCGTGCGCCACGGGTACCACGACTCGTCGGTCCACTCCGCGCCCGAGAGGTAGCGCTCGAGGAGCCAGCCGTGGCCGATCGGGGGCGAGAATTCGGGCACGAAGTGCACGACCACGAGGTCGTCGCGGACGAGGTTCTGCAGGCGGTGGATCTGCAAGCCGGCTTGCGTCACGCCGCTCACGCCGATGTAGTGCGAGTGGTCGATGATGACGCCGAGGAAGTTCACCACGACGCCGAGGGCGGCGAGCGCGACGACGGCGGCCTTCACGCGCCAGCCGCGGCGCTCGAGCACGTAGAGCAGACCCAGGAACAACAGCGGGTAGGTGGGCACCACGAGCCGCGGGCCCCAGCCCCAGTCGCCCAGGCCCGACCACCACATGCCCATCGTGACGAAGAGGAACACGACGGGGATCGCGATGTAGACGAGCAAGGCTCGATGACGCCGCCACATCGGCCCGAGCCCGAGCGGCAACAGCAGGAGCAGGGGGGCGTAGACGAAGATGCTCTTGCCGGGCGAGAGCAGGAGGCCGTGCAGCCCCGAGTAGAGCGGGGTCTCGAAGCCGAGCGTGAGGTCGCGCCCCGACGCGTAGCCCACGTCGAACGCCTGGCCGTAGCGCACGTAGTTGTACGCGACCCACAGCGCGAGCATCGGCGCGAAGCCGAGCGCGCCGTAGAGCAGGAACCGGATCGTGCGAGAGCGATCGGGGCGGCCGAGGAACACGAAGACGAACGTCGCGAGGCCCATCACCGCGAGCGGCGTCTTCATGTGGATGCAGAGCCCGACGAGGAGTCCGCCGAGGAGGAAGTGCCGCCGCGTCCCGAGCCGCATCGCGCGCACGTAGGCCCAGATCGTCCACGTGAGCGCGAGCGCTTGGGGGTTCTCGCTGTACATCTCGCGTCCGTACGCCCAGATGGGCGACGAGAACACGAGGAAGAGCGCGCCGGACGCGGCGACGCCGCGGCGGAAGCCGAGCTCCGTGGCGAGGCCGAAGAACGCGAGCGCGAGGAGCGCGGCGTAGAGCGCGGGGACGATGCCCGCGAGGAAGAACTGCGTGCTGCTCCCGTCGCCCTCGAGGTCGCGACCGAGGCTCTCGAGCGCGAGCCCGGGCCCGCACTGGAGCGTGTTCCCGAGCGGGTACTTCGTGTAGTAGCGCCCGTCCGGGCCGAGGTAGCGATCGTCGCGCCCGGTCGGGACGTCGATCCACCCGTGGTCCGTGATCGACGCGGCCGCGTTGCACATCTGCGAGGCGTCGCCGCGCACGTGGTAGCGGCCGGTCGTCAGCGCGACGAGGGCCCACACGAACAGCGTGAGCACCAACGCGAAGACCCTGGAAGGCGGCTCGGGGGCGCGCATCGACGGCGGGACCCTACCAGCGACGCGGCTACCGCGGCAGGTCCAGACGGATCACGGAGGGCCCCTCGCCGGTCGGGCTCGGGACCCGATGGATCACGATGCGCTCGTCCTCGTCGCGCCCGATCGTGTCACCGGTCGGCAGGTGCTTGCCCTTGTCCGTGGTGAGCCAGCGCATCAGCCCGAACAGGAAGTCGAGCGCG
>JAYRVK010000052.1:0-2853 GCA_041918555.1 Sandaracinaceae bacterium | reverse complement strand
TGTTGACAGTTGCCAAAGATTGGCAACAGTCCCCGCGGTCTTCAACGAAATGCTGCGCTTTCTGGGACTTGTCAACGTCGCGTCCCCATGCGTCGCGTCTTCTTCTTCGTCGGCCTCGACGCGGACTCCGGTGCGCTCGCTCTCGGTGAGCCAGCGATCGAGGTCGGGCATCGGGACGCTGAGGAGCTCGCCGGGGTGGCGGTCGCGCGCCTCGTCGAGGACCAGCTCCGCCATCTCTTCGTCGCCGCTCCGTCGGAACGCCCAGCCGATGAGCGCGAGCAGCGGCGCGGCCGCGGTGATCGGGAGCGCGAAGCTCGCGCGCTCGTGCAAGGCCTCGTCCGAGAGCGCGTGCTCGCCGGCGCAGAAGGCGACGTAGAGCTCGGTCGTGTAGTGCGAGAGCAGCGTGTACTCGCCCTCGAGCGGCGCGCCGTCGAGCGCGGCGAGCACCGCGCGGGCCTCCTCGAGCCGGCCCAGGCGCGCGAGGAGCTGCGCCTCCAGGTGGCGCGCGGTCAACGCGAGGCCCTGCGGCGGCTTCTTGGAGCGGCCGATCGCCTCGCGGATCCGCGTCAGCGCGAGCTCGTCGTCGCCGCGGAGCCGCGCGACGCTCGCGAGGGCCGCCCACGCGCGCGCGCGGAGGTGCCGCGGGGTGAGCCGGGCGCTCGCGACCTTCGACAAGCGCGCCTCCGCGCCGTCGAGATCCGCGGCGACCATCGCGCGGACCCCGTCGCGCAGGTGCGTGACGCGCGTGAAGATCCAGCCGACGTAGCCGCCGAGCACCACCGCGATCGAGAGGCCGGGCCAGCCGAGGAGCTGGTAGCCGAGGTAGCCCTCGATCCCGACCAGCACGGACAAGAGGCCCCAGTAGCCGATCGCGATCGCGCGCGTCGCCGCGCGCGAGCGCACGCGGCCCTTGCGATCCACGTGCACGAGATCACGCGGGCCGGCCTCGGCGAGGGTGTCCGCCACGCGCGGTGCGGCGCTCATGCTCGGAGATACGCTCCCTCGACGGGCGGATCTTCCCCGAGGAAGCGGGTCACCAGCGGGACGATCTCCTCGTGGGCGTCCTCGAGGACGTAGTGGCCGCACGAAGGGAAGCGCACGACGCGCGCCTCGGGGAGGTGCGCGCGCCACTCGCGCAGGAACGGCGCGTCGAACACGAAGTCCCTCTCGCCCCAGAGGATCAGGGTCGGGGTCGCGCGGAACCGGGGCAGCGCGTCGCGCGTGGCCGCGACGATCGCGTAGCCGGGATCCTCGGGCCCGAGCGGGATGTCCTGGACGAAGCGCAGCGTGCCGATCCGGTGCTCCCACGAGTCGTAGGGCGCGGTGTACGCGTCGCGGATCTCGGGGGGCATCGGGCGGCGCGTGACGCAGAGCCGGCTCGCGGCGACCGCGAACGCGTTGAAGCGCCGGACGAGCAGGCCGCCGAGCGGCGTGCGCGTGAGCCGGAGCGGCGCGTGGAAGCGGCGGTCGGCGGGGAGCGGGAACGCCGCGGTGTTCATGATCACGAGCCGCGCGACGCGCTCGGGATGCCGCGCGGCCCACGCCAGCCCGATCATCCCGCCCCAGTCGTGCACGATCAGCGTCACCGGCGCGTCGAGCGCGAGGTGATCGAGCAGCCGCTCGAGGTCGTCGACGCGCCGCGCGAGCGTGTACTCGTAGCGGTCGTCGCCCGGCATGTCGCTGAGCCCCATCCCGATGTGGTCCGGGACGATGCAGCGGTGGGTCGGCGAGAGCGCGGTGACGAGGCGCCGGTAGTAGAAGGACCACGTCGGGTTGCCGTGCACCATCACGACGGGCGGGCCCGCCCCCTCGTCGAGGTAGTGCATCGAGAGCCCGTCGAGGTCGAACCGGTGGCTTTCGAAGGGGTAGAGGTGCCGCGGGACGGGCCTCACCAGATCACCTCGGCCATCGCGCAGTTCAGGCCGGAGCCGATCCCGAGCAGGCCCACGCGATCGCCCTCGCGCACGCGCCCGTCGTCGACCGCCTTGCGCAGCGTCATCGGCACCGACGCGGGCCCGACGTTGCCGTGCTCGGGGTAGATCACGGGGACGCGCTCGAGCGGCAGGTGCAGCGCCCTCGCGATCGCCTCGGTGTGCACCTTGCTGACCTGGTGCATGACGGCGTGGTCGAGCCGCTCGGGGGTCCACGCGAGCTCGCCCGCGGCGAGCTCCCACGTCTTCTCGCCGAGCTCGACGCCCGCGTGGAGCAGGCCCGTCGCGTCGGTGCGCATCCAGTCGGTCTGGCCGCGGCAGAGGTGGTTGTGCTCGGACGCGGAGCGCCGGACGATCCCGACGAAGCGGTGCCCCTCCGGCGCGAGCGCGCGCCGCGTGAGCACCGCGGCGGCGGCGCCCGAGCCCAGCGTCAGCGTCGCGAGGTTGTCGCGCAGCGTCTGCGGCGAGGCGTCCGGCGCGCGCAGGCGCTCGAGCGTGCACTCGACCACGTGGCGCGAGCTCTCGCCGTCGACGATCAGCGCGTAGTCCACGTCGCCGTGCTCGATCAGGCGCGCGGCCAGCGCCATCCCGTCGAGGAAGCCGAGGCACGCGTTCGAGAGATCGAAGCTCGAGCACGCGGGCGAGAGGCCGAGGTTCCCGTGCACGAGGCACGCGGTCGAGGGCTCGACGAAGTCGCGGCACACGCTCGTGTTGATCAGGAGCCCGATCCGTTGCGGGTCGAGGCCGTCGAGGGCGACCCGCGCCGCGGCCGTCGCGGCGTCGCTGGGCTGGGTCGCGCGTTCGAAGAAGCGGCGCGCGTGGATGCCGCTGAGCGCCTCGAGGGTCCCCGGCAGGAGGCCGAGCTTCGGGAGATCGAGGCGCCCCTCGAGCTCGCGCGTGCCGACGCGATGCGGCGCGTGCA
>JAYRVK010000051.1:0-1530 GCA_041918555.1 Sandaracinaceae bacterium | reverse complement strand
GCGCGCTCGAAGTCCTCCATCGCGCCGGCGCGGGCGGCGTGATAGGGCGTGATCGGCCCGGCGTCCGCCGCCTCGGGCGCATCTGTGGCCGGCACGGGCGGGGCCGGGAACGACGGCCGCTCCGAGGCGGCGAGGTGCGCCGGGACCTCGCCGAGGGCCATGAGGTGGTCGAGCGCGTTGCGCAGCTCCCGGCAGTTGCCCGGCCAGCCGTACGATCTGAGCGAGGCGACCCGCTCGGCCAGGTGACGCACCTCCGCCGGCGTCCGGCCCTCGCGCAGCAGCATGAACTCGGCCATCGGGGCGATGTCGTCACGGCGCTCGCGCAGCGACGGGATCTTGATCTGGACGACCGCGAGCCGGAAGTAGAGGTCCTGCCGGAAGGTGCCCTTCGCCACCTCGGCCTCGAGGTCACGGTGCGTCGCGGCGAGGACGCGGATGTCCACGGGCTTGTAGTCGCCGCCGCCCACGCGCTTGACCTCGCGGCGCTCGAGCGCGCGCAGGAGCTTCGGCTGCAGATCGGTGGGCAGGTCGCCGATCTCGTCGAGGAGCAGGGTCCCGCCGTGGGCGCGCTCGATCGCGCCGATCCGATCGCCCACCGCCCCCGTGAAGGCGCCGCGCACGTGACCGAACAGCTCCGACTCCGCGACGTCGTGCGCGACGGAGGCGCAGTCGAAGACGACGAAGGGCCCCGACCCGCGGCGCGACGCGTCGTGGATCGCGCGGGCGACCAGCTCCTTGCCGCACCCGGTCTCCCCGAGGATGAGGACGGTCGCGTCGCTCTTCTCCAGGCGCTCGAGCAGCGCGAAGATCCGCTGCATCGGCTCGGACGTACCGAAGAGGCTCCCGTAGGTCGCGCGCGGCGTCCCCTCGGGCGGCTTGGGCGAGCCGAGCGCGATCTCGCTGCGCCCGAGCTTCAGGATCGTCCCCGGCGGCACGACCGCCTCCTGAACGCGCGCGGCCCCGACGAAGATGCCGTTCTTGCTGCCGAGATCGCGGATCCGGATCCCGGTGGGGACGAGCGCGATCTCGGCGTGGGCCCCCGACACCGACCGATCGTCGACGACCAGCTCGCACGGCGGACGTGACCCCACCCGCACGCTGCCGCGGTCGAGCCGCACCGAGTGCCCGAGGGAAGCCCCCGCGACGACGACGAGCTCCACGCCGGCGAAGGCCGAGGCGCGCCCGCGGGTCAGCGCGTCGGTCGACGTGAAGCCCCCGATGTCGGAGTGAGTGCTCAAGGAATGGCGGAATCCCGCGGAGCGATTTTTCGATGCCTGCAGCGGCGGGTCAAGGCCCGCGGCGCGCGGAGGTGCTCGCGAGCTCCAGATCCTCGGGGGCCCAGGCATGCGCCCGCCCCACCCCGATCGCCGCGCGCCGGTAGATCGCGCGCGCGTTCACGACGAGCTCCTGCCCCGGGCCGGGCGCGATCACCGTGTGGATCGAGCTCGCCTCGGCGCCCGCGGCGATGCGGGCGTCGCTGGCGATTCCCACCGCACGATAGTGGTGGACGCCCCGCTGCCCGTCGCGATC
>JAYRVK010000050.1:0-2416 GCA_041918555.1 Sandaracinaceae bacterium | reverse complement strand
GCGCCGCGCTCGACGGCTTCGTGCCCTCGCCGACCGGGCGCTACGTCGCGTTCCGGATCTCGGAGAACGGCGACGAGCGCAGCACGCTGCGCGTGCTCGACGTCCAGGCGGGCCGCGTGCTCGACGAGGCGATCCCGCACACCAAGTGGGGGACCGTCGCGTGGCTCCATTCCGAGGACGGCTTCTACTACCGCCGCTACCCGCGCGAGGGCGAGCCGGACTGGGACGCCGCGAACCAAGACGTCTACCACATGCGGCTGTTCTTCCACGCGCTCGGGACGGACCCCGCGACCGATCCGCTCGTGTTCGCGCCCGAGCGCAACACCGACTTCCCCGAGGCGACGCTCAGCGCCGACGACCGCTGGCTCGTGATCGGCAACTTCCGCGGCTGGTCGCAGTCGGACCTCTACCTCTTCGATCGCGGGGCCGCCCGCCGCGGGCGGCGCCACGCGCCCGACGCCGCGCACCCGCTCGTGCCGGTCGTGACGGGGCAGGACCACCTCTACTCCGCGGAGATCCACCGCGGCCGGCTCTACGTCACGCACAACGACGGCGCGCCGCGCTACCGCATCGACGGCGTCCCGCTCGACCGGCCCGCCGATCGCACGGCGTGGCAGCCGGTCGTCCCCGAGGGCTCGGGCGCAATCGAGGGCGTCGCGTACGCGCGCGATCGCATCGTCGTCCACACCATGGAGCCGGACGGCGGCATCGCCTCGCGCCTGCGCGTGTACCGCCTCGACGGGACCGCCGACGGCGAGATCGCGCTCCCCGGCCGCGGCGAGCTCTTCGGCCTCGACGCGGACCCCGAGACCGGCCGCGTCGCGATCGGCTTCTCGAGCTTCGTGCACCCGCCGATGCTCCTCACGTGGAGCGCGCGCACGCGCGCGGTCGCGGAGATCGATCGCGTCCAGAGCGACTTCGACTTCGACTCGGTCCGCCTGAGCCGCGCCGAGGTGCGCTCCGCCGACGGCACGATGATCAACGTCTACTACATCCACCCCGCGGGCATGCAGCCCGACGGTCAGCAGCGCGTGCTCCTCTACGGCTACGGCGGCTTCAACGTCTCGATGCTGCCGGGCTTCCAGCGCAACGCGCTCTACTGGGTCGAGCGCGGCGGGGTCTACGCGGTGGCGAACCTCCGCGGCGGCGGCGAGCACGGCGAGGAGTGGCACCGCGCGGGCAACCTCGGGAACAAGCAGCGCGTCTTCGAGGACTTCGAAGCGGTGATCGGCTGGCTCGGCGGCGAGAGCGGGATCAGCCGGCCCGAGCGCATCGGGATCCAGGGCGGCAGCAACGGCGGCCTCCTCATGGGCGCGATGATCACGCGCGTCCCCGAGCGCTTCCGCGTCGCGCTCGCCGGCGTCGGCCTCTACGACATGGTCCGCTACCACCGCTTCCCGCCCGCCGAGCTCTGGATCAGCGAGTACGGGAGCGCCGACGAGAACGCCGAGCAGCTCGGCTGGCTCCACGCGTACTCGCCCTACCACCGCGTGCGCGACGGGATGACGATCCCCGCCGTCCTCATCACGACGGCCGACCACGACACGCGCGTGCACTGGGCGCACTCGACCAAGTTCGCCGCGCGCCTGCAGGAGGCGAGCGGGGCCGCCGATCCCCCGGTCTACTTCTTCATGGACCGCCAGGTCGGCCACGGCGCGGGCACCCGCCGCTCGGATCTGGTGCAGCGTTACTTGCATCAGTACACGTTCCTCGAGCACTTCGTCGGCGGGCCGCCGGCGGCGCCGTGAAGAGGGCCGCCACCGTGGCGCTCGTGCTCGCGGCCTGCGGCCCGAGCGCCGCGGGGCCGCGCGGGCCGAGCCCGCGGCCCGAGGCAGCGGACGAGCGCGAGCCCGCGCCGCGCGCGGAGCGCACGCCCGGACGCCCCTACGCCGAGACGCCGATCACCGCGGTCGCCGACGAGCTCACCGAGCTCGCCCTGGCCCTCGCCGAGGGGCGCCCCGCCCCCGCGACGGGCGTGCCCCTGCGCTCGCCGCTGGCGGCCGCGACGCAGGCGCGTTTCCACACCGACGCGCCGGCCGGCCCGACGATGGTGATCGGCATCGCCTTCGAGCTCGAGCTCCTCCTGAAGCGCGGCGAGCCCGACGACGACGCCGAGCCCTCCGCGCGCTGGGGCTCCCTGCGTCTCACCCTCGCGCTGAGCCGCAACGGCCTGCGCCTCTACTCGCTGCGCCCGCGCACCATGTCGCGCGCGCTCCCGAGCGGCCCGCTGCCCGTGGGGATGGAGGGCTTCGCGGCGGTCGCCGGCGAGCTCCTCGCGGCGCTCCGCGCCGGGGACGTGAGCGCGTACGCGCTCGACGAAGCGGACCGCGCGCTCCTCGGCAACGACGAGGCGTGGATCCTGGTCCAGCAGGACCGGGTCGCGCCCGAGCTCGTGGCCGACGTCCGCGCGATGCTC
>JAYRVK010000049.1:0-1646 GCA_041918555.1 Sandaracinaceae bacterium | reverse complement strand
GTCGGCAGCGCGTCCGGCAATGCGTACGACGTGGCTTGGAGCGGGACCCCGACGTCCTCGTAGCGCACGCCGAGCTGCAGGCGGCTCGGGTCGAATCCCTCGACCTGCACGCACGCACCGACCGGGACCGCCGTGATCACGCCGTCCTCGAGATCCATCCCCCCTCCCGGATCCGCGGGGTCCGCGAGGTCGCGTCCGACGGCCACGCCGCACGACGCCGCGTCGCGGATCGCGAAGCGCGTGAGGCGGATCGTGCCGCCGTAGAGGTGCGCGACCGCCCCGATCGCGGCCGCCTCCTCGGGGCACGTCGTCGCCGCGCACTCGGCGCTCTCCACGCCGGCGACGCGCGCGTCGGACAGCGTCACCGACGCGTGACTCACGGCGCCGAGGCCGGCGGTCCGGCACGCCTCGACGATCACGCGCTCACCGTCGATGGTGGCGCCGTGCTGCGCCCACGCCCCGATCCCGAAACGGCCGCTCCCGAGATCGCTCACCACCTCGCGGATCACTACGTCCGTCAGCGTGACGGCCGTCCCCTCGCCGCCGCCGCCGACTCCCACCTGTCGCGCGCGGAGCACGAGCGCCGCGCTCAGGGCGGCGCTCGCGCCGTCGAAGACCACCACGCCGCCGCCGTACCCGCTCGAGGCGCGCTCGGCCTCCGTGTCGCGGACGAGGAGGTCGCGCGCCTCGAGCGTGCTGTCGGCGCCCGCGACGTTGACGCCGTGCGTTCGGCTTCGGTCGACGACGAGCCGCGTGGCGGCGAGGTGCCCGCCCGTCTCGACCTGCACGCCGGTCCCGTACTCGCCGTCGCCGTCGCGCCCGAGCGTGTCGCGCACCACCACGTCGGTCAGCGCCAGGGAGGTCCCTGCGTTCAGCGAGGCGACACCCACCTCGCGGGCGCGCTCGACGAGGACCCGCGCGAGCTCGAGGCGCCCGCCGCCCTGCGCCGTCACGCCGCGCCCGAGCACCGCGTCCGGCCGATCGAACGTGTCGCGGACCACCGCGTCCGAGAGCGTGTACGCGCAGCGCGGACCGGCCGCGAGCACGCCGGTGGAGCGGGTCCGCTCGATCACCACGCGCGACAGCTCCACGGTCGCGTTCGACGCGCCGATGCCGCGACCGAACATGCCGCTGGCGGGATCGACCGCGACGTCGCGGACGACGACGCTCCGCCCCTCGAGGCGGCCGCCGTCGAGCGCGATCCCGAGCGCGACCACGTCCGAGACGATCACGTCCTCGACGCGCAGCGACACCCCGCCCGTCGCCTCCGAGAGGATCCCCGGCCGCGCGGCCCCCGCGATGGAGAGGTTGCGGAGCACGGCGCCCTCGCCGGTGAAGCCGACCACGCCCTCGTGCAGGCTGGCGGCTCCGTTCGTGAGCCGCGTCCCCGCGACGCACGCCCCGACGACGGTGACGCCCTCGCCGATCGCGACGGCCTCGTCGTAACTGCCCATCGCCACCGCGACGACCGTGCCCGGGGCCGCGCGCGCGAGCGCCTCGGCCACCGATCCGAGCGGCGCGTCGCGCGAGGACCCGTCTCCCGCGGCCCCCGCCCTCACGTACAGGATCGGACCCGCCGCGGGCAGCTCCGCGGGCCAGCCATCGGCGGGGCACGCCGTGCCCACGCGCGCGCACCCCGGCTCGCC
>JAYRVK010000048.1:0-4866 GCA_041918555.1 Sandaracinaceae bacterium | reverse complement strand
GGGCGCCGCGCGATCCGCGAGCACCTCCGCGAGCGCCGCGCGCGCGGCCTCGTGATCGCCCTCGGCGAGCAGCGCCGCGGCCTGGATGCGCGGCATGCCGTCGAGCTCGAGGAGCGCCTCGAGCGCGCGGCGCGCGACGGGATCGTCGCGGCGCGCGAGCGCCCGCGCGAGCGCGAGCCGCACCTCGGGATCGCGCTCGGTCGCGAGCGCCTCCCGCACCGCGTCCATCGGCGCCACCGTGTCGCGGCGGAGCCCCGTCAGCGCGACCCCCGCCTGCGCGCGCAGCGCCGCGTCCTCCGAGGCGAGGGCCTGCCGCAGGAAGGTCCGCGCGCGGCCCGCGATCGCGGCGTCCTCGTGCTCCGCGAGGAGGCGCGCAGCCTCGATCCCCGCGGAGCTCACCGCGACCTCGAGGAACGGGCCCAGCGCGGCGGCCGCGAGCGCCGGGCTCGCCGACGCGAGCGCGCCCACCGCCGCGAAGCGCACGCTCGCCTCGGGATCGCCGAGCCGCTCGCGGAGCGCGTCCGCCGCCGCTTCGCCCGCGCCGCGCAGCGCGCCGACCGCCGCCGCGCGCACCGACGCCTCCGCGTCCACGCGCGCGATCGCGATCAGCCGCTCGCGCACCTCGGCCTCGGTCGCGACCGGCCCGAGGCGCCGGACCGCGGCGGCGCGCAGGGCCGGATCCTCGGCCTCCGCGTGCTCGAGCAAGAGCGCGCGATCGAGCGCGGGGTCCATCCCGAGCACCGCGATCGCGAGCACCGCGGGGTCCTCGTGATCCGCGAGCGCACGGAGCGCGAGCTTCGCGTCGGCGTCGTCGCGCCGCGCCAGGATCTCGAGCGCGCCGAGGCGCGTCGGTGCGAGGCCGCGCGCGTCGGCGAGCTCGCGCAGGATCGGCGTCCCCGCCGTCCCCGCGAGCGCGAGCTGCGTCAGTGCGGCCTCGCGGATCGCGTCGTCCTCGCCATGCACCTCTCGCGTGAGGACGAGCGCGGCCACGCGCGCGAGCACCTCGGCGTCCGCGCCCTCGCGGCGGCGCAGCTCCTCGTAGGCGGCGAGCGCGTCGTCGAGCGCGCCCTCGTCGACCGCGCGCGCGACGCGCCCGCGCGGGCCCGACGCGCACGCGGCGAGGAGGAGCGCGCCGAGAATGCCCACGAGCGGCCGCACGGATGCGAGGATAGCGCGCCATGAGCCAGCGGCTCGTCGTGTTCCTGAGCTCGACCGTCGAGGACCTCGACGCCCCGCGCCGCGCGATCCGGGACGCGCTCGCCGAGCGCGGCGTGGACGTGCGGATGAGCGAGGAGCCGGACTTCCCGGTCGAGCCGGGCGTGACCTCCCACGACGCGTGCCTCCGCGCGGTGCGGAGCGCGCACGTGTTCGTGCTCCTCGTCGCGTCGCGGTTCGGCGGCGAGTACCAGCGGCAGAACAAGTCGATCACGTGGCGCGAGTGGGAGGAGGCGATGGACCACAAGCTCCTCCCGATCGTGCTCGTGCAGCGCGACGCGAACGCCCTCGCGCGCGAGGTCGGGAAGGCCCGCGTGACGCTGATGGCGCGGCACCCGACCGAGCAGGTCCTCGAGATCGACGCGCGGCTGCGGAGCGAGCCGCGCTTCGCCGATCGCAAGCCGGACCGCCACAACCTGCCGGGCGTGCAGCGCTTCATCGACACGCTGCGCAAGGGCCACGTCGACAACTGGGTGCACCTCGACTGGGACGGGACGCCGCGCGAGGCGATGCGCCGCGTCGACGCGCGGCTCTCCGCGGCGCTCGCGGTCGCGCGCGAGCAGGAGCGGCCGGTCCGCGAGACCGCGGAGCGCGAGCGGCTGCGCCTGCGCGCGACGCAGGAGGTCTCGGCCCTCGCGGCGCGCCTCGCGGTGCACGTCCACACGCGGCAGAAGACGATCGCGGAGGCCGCGGATCTCTTGGTCTCGGGCTTCGCGATCCACGCAACGGACCTGCTCGGGTACGGCCCCGAGGATCGCTACAACTTCGTCGTGTACCTGCGCGACGGGGACGTGCTCCGCCCGGGCGCGCGGCGCTGCCACCCCTCGATCCCCGTGCACGGCCGCAGCTGGCGCGTCGGCCAGGGCCACGTCGGGCTCTCCGTCTCGCAGGATCGCCTGCTGGTCGGGGGCGACATCCGGCACGGCGACGCGTGGATCCCGGCGGAGTCCAAGCCGAGCGACGTCGACCACTACGTGAGCGCGGTGAGCGTCCCGTTCACGTTCCGCGCGAGCGGCGCGGGCCCGGACGGCGCGCTGATCGTCACGAGCAGCCGCCTCGATCACTTCCGATCGCCGAGCCAGATCGAGGTGTTGACAGTCGGTACGCTGGCCAACATGTTGACGATGCTCCACGCCGCCGGCGCCCCATGAAGGACGATCTCCATCCCCACGACGACGACGAGGTCCGCATCATCGCGGGGATGATGGCGTCGGAGACGCCGCAGCAGCGCGCCGAGCGGCTCATCGAGCTGCTCGAGCGCGGAGAGCTCGACGAGGTCCGCGCGATCGCCGCGGCCCGCGCGGCGCAGACCGCGGCCGCGTTCGCCAGGGAGCTCGCGGGGCTGGACGAGTAGCGGCGATCGCCGCGCCAGCTTCGCCACCTTCGCCGTTTCGCCCGCGCAAGTCCGCGAGATCACACGAGCGCGCTTCCGGCACACCCCGTGGTGTGCCCTCCCGCGTGACCGCTCCGCGCCGTATCCCTGCGACGAAGACCACCTTCGCGGTGTGCCGCCGCGTCCAGGGCCGGCAGTTCCTCCTGCGGCCCGACGCCCGCTTCACCGCGCTCGTCACCTGGCTGCTCGCCGCGTGCGCCGCGCTCTTCGAGGTCGAGCTCCACGTCGCGGTCGTCATGAGCTCGCACCCGCACCTCGTCCTGTCGGTCGCGGACCAGCGGGTCAGCGACTTCATGGCCCGCTTCGACGCCAACCTCGCCAAGGCCGTGAAGGTCCTGCGGCGGCTCGGCCGCGGCATCGTCTGGGAGCCGGGCGGGCTGAGCATCGTCGAGCTGAAGACCGCGGACGCCATGGTCCACGCCATCGCCTATGCGATCGCAAACCCCGTTGCGGCCGGCCTGGTCTGGCGCCCCGAGGACTGGCCCGGCCTGACCGCGCGCGCGGAGGACCTCGGCCGCGCCGCGCTGCGCGGCGTGCGACCCGACTACTACTTCCGCCCCGCGCGGTGGGCCGCAGACGCGTCGATCCGCCTCACGCTGCCGGCCGTCCTGCTCGAGGAGCTCGGCGAGGACGAAGCTCGGCGCCGGATCGCCGCCGAGGTCGAGCGCCTGGTCGCGGAGGCCCACGCGGATCTCCGCGCACGCCGCGTCCGGGTGCTCGGCCCGATCGCCGCGAAGACCGCCTCTCCGTTCGCGCGCGCGACGAGCCGTGAGACCTACGGCGCCCTGCGCCCGCACGTCGCCACGGGCCCGGGCCGCGTCGAGGAGCGCATCGCGGCCAAGCTCGAGCTGGTCGGGTTCCGCCGCGCGTACCGCGAGAGCTGGCTCCGCTTCGCCGCGGGCGAGCGCGACGTCGTCTTCCCGTGCGGCACCCTGCTCATGCGCGTGCGCTTCGGCGTCCGCGTGGCGCCCTCGTAGCGGGCGGCCCTGGTCGCGTGCTTCGGCCCGGGGACCGCGCGCCGGTCCTCGGGCCGCGGTGTGTCCGTCGTAGGCTCACGGGTGCAGGAATCCGCGGAGAGCGGCCTGAGGAAACGCGCCGAGAGGTGATCCGACGCCGCGCGGGAGCGCGCGACGCGCTCGCCCGGGTCCCACTCGACGAGCCCACGCAACACGAGTTGCTTCCATCGATCCACGACCCTGGGTCGGATCTCCCCTCTCTCGTTGTCGCGACCCTGGGTCGGATCGTCTTCCGTCTTCTGTCGCGACCCTGGGTCGGATCGTCTATCATCGGCCGTCGCGCGCAATCCTCGTTGTCGCGACCCTGGGTCGGATCGTCTCCGTCGGGATCAATGGTCGCTAATCAGAACCGTCTTCAACTGTATTAGTTCCGTCTCGATCGCCTCGTGTGAGACGCTGTGCAATCGGTGACCCAGAATCCACGCCAGCGCGCCTCGGTAGTGCCCCTTCAGGAGATAGTCCAGCGGGATCATGAACAGGCGACGGAGCTCTGCGCTTGGATCAGGGTGACGAGACCGCAGCGCGTCGCGATCAACGCCCGCGAGCGTCTCCTTGGTCAACTCGTTTACCCACGCTGCGCGACCGGAGTCAGCGCGGCGGGCCACCTCGGCGATCCACGGATCCTCACCGCGTTCATCGTACTCGTGTGCGGCACGAACGAATTGCCGGAGTGTCTCAGTGGCCAGCGCTTCCGAGGCATCTTCGACCCGACTCGGATCGTCAACGACTACACCGAGGCGGAAGGGCCCGGGAACTTCGACTTCATGACCGATCACCGAGCGATACCAGCAAAACGTATTGCCCTGGCCGAAGAGGACGGCACGGCAGAGGCTCGTTGAGAGCATCAGTTTTCTGCCAATAGCTGCCGGAAAGTGCTCCGCACCCGGTCGAAAGCCGGACGGCCTATCGTCGATGTACAACGTCGCCCATTGCTCTGGGCAGCGAGCTTCGACGAACCCGAAGAGTTCGATGATGTCGCCGCTCATCGGTAAGGCCCGTGCGGTCCGTGCCGGGGTAGCGGCACCGCCTCCTCACACCCGTATCTGCGTTTATCGGCCTCGCTCGCCGTTGGTGCACAACCAAACAGGCACCTCATTGCTAGCGTGTAAGCGTTCACGGGGTCAGCTTGCCACGGGCACGAGCGAGGGCGGCGTGACGTCGGCGGACCGTGCGTGAAGAGCGTCCATGAGGAAGCCGAGGACGTCGCGGTCTTGCTTGCGGAGCGTGTCGACGGCGGAGAGC
>JAYRVK010000047.1:0-6900 GCA_041918555.1 Sandaracinaceae bacterium | reverse complement strand
CTGCACGACCAGGATCTCGCCCACGGCGACGTGTCGCCGGGGAACCTGATCGTGCGCGACAAAGGCGGCCGACTCTCGAAGCGCCTCGTCGGCCTCGGGATGGGGCGCGCGCGGGTCCGCGCGGGTCGGGAGCCGCTCGACGACGAGGAGCAGCTCGTCGAGCTCGCGTTCATGGCACCCGCGCAGGCGCGCGGCGAGGTGATCGCCGACGCGCGCGCGGACGTCTGGTCGGCCGCCGCCGTGCTGTACGCGGCGCTCACCGGCTTCCCTCCGCACTACGGGGAGAGCCTCGAGGCGCTCCGCGAGGACGCGCGGAGCGAGCCGGTGTGGAGCGTCGCGCGCATGCGCCCGGAGGCCGCGAGCGCGGTCGCCGAGGTCGTCGATCGCGCGCTCGGTCCGGAGGGCTTCGCCACGGCGTCCGAGCTCGCGGCGGCGCTGCGCGCGGCGCTCGTCCGCAGCTCTCGGCTCTCCAAGCTCGAGACGCCGGTGGGCCCGCTGCCCCTCTTGCGCCCCGAGGAGCCGCCCGAGGCGGAGGCGCCGTCGAGCAAGCTCAAGCGCGCCCCGCGGGCCGCGCCGCCCGCCGCGTCGCTGCCGAAGCCCGCGCCCGCCAAGCCCCCCCCCGGCTCGCT
The DNA here is from genome assembly GCA_041918555.1 of Sandaracinaceae bacterium. GTDB lineage: Bacteria > Myxococcota_A > Polyangia > Polyangiales > Sandaracinaceae > JACKEC01. Next base: position 6,271 of record JAYRVK010000047.1, on the reverse strand, counting down.
CGCGGCGATCCCGAGGCCGGGCGCGATCCCGAAGCCTGGGGCCGCGCTCCCGCCGCGTGCCGCGAAGGAGCCGGTGGCCGAGCCGCCCCGCGCGCCCGGCGTGCCCGAGGCCCCCGCCGCGGCGTTCGAGGCGCCGACCCGCCCCAACGCCGAGAAGGCCGCCGAGGTCTCGGGGGAGGCGTTCGAGGCGCCCACGCGGCCGTCCCTCGTCGCGCAGTGGCCCCGCGCCGACGCGCCGGTCGGCGAGATCGAGCGGCTCTCGGATCCGTTCGCCGACGAGGAGCCGCCTGCCCCGGCGCCCGCGCCGCCGCCGCCCCTGCCGCCCCCGTCCCCCCCCCCGATGGCGGTCGCTCCGTCGCCGCCGATCGAGGAGGCGATCGAGGAGGAGCTCGGCGACGAGGCGTTCGAGGAGTGGAAGCCGCCGAGCCTCCCTCCGTCGGCGTTCGAGCAACCGGCCGAGGGCGAGCTCAAGCGTCCCTCGTTCCCGCCCGACGAGGTGATCCCGCCGCGCGCCGCCGCGCTCGCGTCGCCCGACGCGCCGATCGCGCTGCCCGCGGCGGGGCCGCCCAAGTGGATCTGGGGGGTCGCCGCGGTCATCGGCGTCGCGGTGATGGCAGGGATCGCCATCGCCATCGCCGCGGGCGGGGGCGAGCCCCCCCCCGCGCCCACGGCCACCCTCCCGGAGACGGTGCCCACCGCCGACCCGGGCCCCGACGAGATGCTGCCGCCCGATCCGGTCTCCGCCGCCGCGCCGCCCGACGCGGGGGTGGCCGAGGTCGAGGTGGCGATGGACGAGCCGGGCGACGAGCGGACGGAGCCGCAGGTCCTCGAGGCCCCGGTGGCCGAGCCGGCCGCCGACGGCGTGACGCGGCTCAGACTCGCGGGCGTCCCCGCGGGCGCGACGGTGTTCGTCGACGGGCGCCGTGCCGCGGGCCCGGACATCGAGCTGCCGGCGGGGACGGAGAGCGCGCTGATCGAGGTGCGCCTCCCCGGGCACCGCACGTGGCGGCGTCGCCTGCTCCTCGCGGTGCCCGACGAGCTCGCCGTGCACCTCGAGCCGGAGCGCGCGGGCGGCGAGGAGCCCGCGCCGGGCGAGGTCGAGCCCGCGCCCCCGACCGGAGGCCGGTCGACGGGCCGGCGTCGCAGGACGCGCCCGACGATCGTGACCGACCCCGGGTTCTGACCCCTGCTGACAGCACGCTGGCGGGAGCGCGTGCCATCCTCCGTCCGCGATGTCCGATCCCCTCGCGTTCGCGCACGCGCCCACCCGCCGCTGGTTCGAGGGCTCCTTCGAGGGGCCGACCCCCGCGCAGGTGAAGGGGTGGCCACCGATCACGCGCGGCGACTCGACGCTCCTCTTGGCGCCGACCGGGAGCGGTAAGACGCTGAGCGCGTTCCTCGTCGCCATCGATCGGCTCATGTTCGGCCCCCCCCCCGCAGCCGATGGCGTGCGCGTGCTCTACGTCTCGCCGCTCAAGGCCTTGGGCGTCGACGTGGAGCGGAACCTCCGCGCGCCGCTCCACGGGATCCGCGTCGTCGCCGAGCGCGAGGGCATCGCGCACCGCGTCCCGAGCGTCGGCGTGCGCTCTGGTGACACGACCGCGCCCGAGCGCGAGCGGATGCGCAGGCACCCGCCCGAGATCCTGATCACGACGCCGGAGTCGCTGTACCTGCTCTTGACCTCGCGCGCGCGCGACGTGCTCCGCACCGTCGACACCGTGATCGTCGACGAGATCCACTCGATGGTCGGGACCAAGCGGGGCGCGCACCTCTTCCTCTCCCTCGAGCGGCTCGAGCGGATCGCCCTGGCGCCGCGGCTCCAGCGGATCGGGCTGAGCGCGACGCAGCGCCCGCTCGACGAGGTCGGCCGGCTGCTCGGCGGCTTCGACACGTCCGGCGCGCGCCCCGCGCCGCGGTCCGTCGCGATCGTCGACGCGAGCCACGCGAAGGCCTTCGAGCTCACCGTCGAGGTGCCCGTCGAGGACATGGCCAAGCTCGCGCGCGCCGACGACGCCGGCCCCACGCAGGCGCACTCGATCTGGCCCTCGATCCACCCGCGCCTCGTCGAGCTCGTGCGCGCGCACCGCTCGACGATGATCTTCGTGAACTCGCGCCGCCTCGCCGAGCGGCTCGCCCTGGCCCTCAACGAGCTCGCGGGCGAGGAGCTCGCGCGCGCGCACCACGGCTCGATCGCGAAGGACACGCGGGCCGACATCGAGGACCGCCTCAAGCGCGGGGCGCTGCCCGCGATCGTCGCGACGAGCTCGCTCGAGCTCGGCATCGACAGGGGCGCGGTCGACCTCGTGATCCAGATCGAGGCGCCGCCCTCGGTGGCCTCGGGCGTCCAGCGGATCGGTCGCGCGGGCCACCACGTCGGCGCGGTCAGCCGCGGCGTGCTGTTCCCGAAGTTCCGCGGCGACCTGCTCGCGTGCGCCGCGGTGACCGAGCACGTCGTCGCGGGCCGCGTCGAGGAGACCTTCTATCCCCGCAATCCGCTCGACGTGCTCGCGCAGCAGATCGTCGCGATCGTCGCGGAGGAGCCGATCGGGCTCGACGCGCTGCGCGCCATCGTGATGGGCGCGGCGTGCTTCGCGGAGCTCCCGGAGCGCGCGTTCCTCGGCGTCCTCGACATGCTGAGCGGGCGCTTCCCGTCCGATGAGCTCGGCGAGCTGCGCCCGCGGATCACCTGGGACCGCGTCGCGAACACCCTGCACCCGCGCCGCGGCGCGCGCATGCTCGCGGTCGCGAACGGCGGGACGATCCCCGACCGCGGGCTCTTCGGGGTGTTCCTCGCGGGCCAGGAGAAGCCCGTCCGGGTCGGCGAGCTCGACGAGGAGATGGTCTTCGAGTCGCGCGAGGGTGACGTGTTCCTCCTCGGCGCGAGCTCGTGGCGCATCGAGGAGATCACCCACGAGCAGGTGCTCGTGTCGCCCGCGCCCGGCGAGCCCGGCCGCATGCCGTTCTGGCACGGCGACCGGCCCGGCCGGCCGCTCGAGCTCGGGCGCGCGATCGGCGCGCTCACGCGCGAGCTGACCTCGACCTCGCGGAGCGCCGCGATCGCGCGGCTCGTCGGGCGGCACGCCCTCGACGCGCGCGCGGCCGAGAACCTGATGCGCTACCTCGAGGACCAGCGCGACGCGACGGGGGCCCTCCCCACCGACCGCGCGATCGTGATCGAGCGGTTCGTCGACGAGGTCGGCGACCTCTGCGTCACCGTGCTGACGCCCTTCGGCGCGCGCGTGCACGCGCCGTGGAGCACGGCGATCGCCCAGCGCTTGATGCACGAGCTCGGGCTCGACCCGGACGCGATGTGGTCCGACGACGGGATGGTGTTCCGCCTGCCCGACGCCGACGAGCCCCCCGACGTGCAAGTCTTCTTGCCCGACCCCGACGAGATCGAGCGCCTCGTCACCGACCAGCTCGCCTCGACGAGCCTGTTCGCCGCGCGCTTCCGCGAGAACGCCGGGCGCTCGCTCCTGCTCCCCAAGCGGAGGCCGGGGCAGCGCACGCCGCTCTGGGCCCAGCGCCGCAAGAGCGCGCAGCTCCTGAAGGTCGCCTCGCGCTTCCGCGACTTCCCGGTGGTCCTCGAGACCTACCGCGAGTGCCTGCGCGACGTGTTCGATCTGCCGGGCCTCGTGGAGATCCTCACGGCGGTGCGCGACCGACGGATCCTCGTGAGCGTCGCCGATCCGCGCGCGCCCTCGCCGTTCGCGGCCTCGCTCCTCTTCAACTACGTCGCGAGCTTCATCTACGAGGGCGACGTCCCGCTGGCCGAGCGCCGGACGCAGATGCTCTCGCTCGATCACGCGCAGCTCCGCGAGCTGCTCGGCGAGCCGGAGCTCCGGCAGCTCCTCGACCTCGACGCGATCCACGAGGTCGAGCGGCGGCTCCAGCGCCTCGCCGGCTACCTCGTGACCCACGCCGACGGACTGCACGATCTCTTGCTCGCCCTCGGAGATCTCTCGGACGTCGAGCTCGCCGCGCGGAGCGCGAGCGATCCGAGCCCGTGGATCGAGGAGCTCGCGCGCGCGCGCCGAGCGATCCGCATCGCGATCGGCGGGGAGCCGCGCTGGATCGCGGTCGAAGACGCCGCGCGCTACCGCGACGGCCTCGGCGTGGTCCCGCCGCCGGGGCTGCCGTACGCCCTGCTCGAGCCGGTCCTCGATCCGCTCGGCGATCTCGTCGGCCGCTACGCGCGCACGCACGGGCCGTTCACCGCGCGCGCGCTCGCCGCGCGCTTCGGGCTCGGCGAGGGCGCGGTGCGCGGGGTGCTCGAGCGGCTCGCCGCGCAGGACCGCGTGATCGAGGGCGAGCTCGTGCCCGGCGGCCGCGAGCGCGAGTGGGTCGACGTCGAGGTGCTCCGTCGAATAAAGCAACGTTCGTTGTCGAAGCTCCGCGAGGAGGTCGAGCCCGTCGAGCCGGCCGCGCTCGCGCGCTTCGCGGCGGACTGGCACGGGGTGGATCGCCCCGGGCCCTCGGGCGCCGACGCGCTGATGCACGCGATCGAGCGCCTGCAGGGCGCGCCGATCCCCGCGTCGAGCCTCGAGGCGCACACCCTGCCGACGCGGGTCGGCGGCTACGACCGGCGCGACCTCGACGAGCTCTGCGCGAGCGGCGAGGTGCTGTGGCGCGGGGTGGGCGCGCTCGGCCCCAAGGACGGGCGCGTGGCGCTCTACCTCGCGGATCACTTCGCCCTGCTCGCGCCGAGGCCGACGCCCGTCGAGGGCGCGCTCGCGGCGGCGATCCGTGCGCACCTCGCGGAGCGCGGCGCGGTGTTCTACCGCGAGCTCGTGGACGCGACGGGCGGCTTCGGCGCGGAGGTGCTCGAGACGCTCTGGGCGATGGTGTGGGCCGGCGAGGTCACCAACGACACGCTGATGCCGCTGCGCTCCCTCCGCGGCGCGCTCGCGCGGCCGCGGGGGCCCCGCGCGGTGCGGCGGCAGCCCCGCCGCGCCGGCCCGCCGGGCTCCGAGGGCCGCTGGTCGCTCCTGCCGCGCCTCGACGGGCCGGACGCGCCCTCGCCGACCGCGCGGCTCGAGGCCCTCGCCACCCAGCTCCTCGAGCGTCACGGCGTGCTCACGCGCGAGGCGGTGAAGGCCGAGGCGATCGAGGGCGGCTTCTCGAGCGTCTACCCGGTGCTGCGCGCGATGGAGGAGGCGGGCCGCGTGCGGCGTGGGTACTTCGTGGCGGGGCTCGGAGCGACGCAATTCGCCTTGCCCGGCGCGGAGGATCGGCTGCGGGCGCACCGCGACGTCGACCCGACGACGGACCGGGTGTTGCTCCTCGCGGCCGACGATCCCGCCAACCCGTACGGCGCGGCGCTGCCGTGGCCCGAGCGGGACGGCGCGCGACCGCAGCGCGCGGCGGGCGCGCGTGTCGTGCTGCACGACGGCGCGCTCGTCGGCTACGTCGGCCGGACCGGGCACAGCGTGACCACGTTCCTCCCGACCGAGGAGCGGGCGCGGCGTCGCGCGATCGACGCGCTCGTGCGGGGCCTGCGGCTCGCGGCGGGGCAGGGCCGCGACGCGCGCGCGGTCCTCATCAAGCGGGTGGACGGAGACGACCCGAGCGCGTCGGCGCTCGCCAGCGACTTGCGCGAAGCGGGCTTCGCGCCGACGAGCCGCGGGTTCCACCGCCGGCTCGACGTGAACTGATTCCGAGCGCGGCGCCGAAAGGGTGCTACACCTTCGCCACCGCACGGGTGGACCGTCACGAGCTTCGCGGCTCGATACGAGAACTCCCGGCCATCCTGGCGCGCGGCGAGGCTCCGGCCGAAGTACGGCGCGGAGCGAGGGCGGCACAGTGTCGTCCGAATCAGAGAGAAGAGAGAACGAGAGAACATGTCCAACAAGCTTTTCGTCGGCAGCCTGAGCTGGAACACGGACGACCACGGCCTCCAGGCCGCGTTCGAGCGTTTCGGCGAGATCACGGACGCCAAGGTCATCACGGATCGCGACTCCGGTCGCAGCCGTGGCTTCGGCTTCGTGACGTTCGCCGACCCGCGCGACGCCCAGAAGGCGGTCGCGGAGATGAACGGCGCCGAGCTCGACGGCCGGACCCTGAACGTCGACATCGCGCAGGAGCGCGGTGGCGGCGGCGGCGGCCGTGGCGGCGGCGGCGGTGGCCGTCGCGAGCGCGGCGGCGACCGCTGGTGAGCCTTCGCGGCCCTCGGGCCGCGGGCACACCGTGACGCGAGAGAGAGCCGAGGGCGCGAGCCATCGGCTCTTTCATTTCGTTCTGAGGGGTGCTGCGCGCACCCCTCCCCCACGCG
>JAYRVK010000046.1:0-3026 GCA_041918555.1 Sandaracinaceae bacterium | reverse complement strand
GCTCGCGCCGTTCGACGCGGTCACCGCGAAGGCGCTCGCGAAGGATCCCGAGGCGCGCTTCCAGAGCGCGGACGACTTCCTCGAGGCGGTCGAGGACGCGGCGCGCGCGAGCGGCGGCGTCGGCACGCCGCGCTCGGTCGGGCGCGAGGTGAAGCGCTGGCTCGCCGAGAAGATCGAGGCCGAGAAGACCGGCATCCAGACCGCGATCGACGCGCTCGGTCGGAACGAGCTCAAGCCGGGCGTGCTCCCGCGTCCGGTGGAGAGCGGCTCGCACCCCTCGCAGCGCGTCGAGTCCGTGCCGCCCGAGGACGCGACGGTCGGCGCGCGGCCCTCGGCGATGCCGCGGCGCGAGGACCCCGAGCCGAGCCGCGGCAAGGGCGTCGTCTTCGCGGTCCTCGCGGTGGTCGCGCTGTTCCTCCTCGGCGCGACGCTCGCGGCGATCGCGCTCCTGCCGGAGGACCCCGCCTCGCAGGAGCCGCCCGTCGCGCCGGCGAGCCCGCCGCCGCAGTCGACGCCCGCGCCTCCCGAGCCCGAGGTCGTGCCGGCGCCGGAGCTCGTGCCCGAGGCGGTCGTCGAGCCCGCGGCGGAGGCCGAGACCGAGCCCGAGGCGGAGGTCGCGCCCGCCGAGGAGACCGAGCCCACGCCGCGCGCGGGGCGTCGGCGGTCACGGCGTGGTCGCGTCAGCGAGCCCTCGGGCGACGACGAGGGCGACGATCTCATGCTGAACCCCTACCGTCGCTGACGCGACGCGGAGGTGTCGGCGGCGCGGCGCGCTGGTATCCTCCCACTCGCTTCGCATGCGCTCGTTCGTCGGGAGGGGGATCGTGCTCGCGCTGATCGGCTGGGTCACCGGCTGTCAGGTGTACGACGCCTCGCTCCTCGACGCGGGCGTCGACGGCGGCTCCGTCGACGCCGGCCCGTGCAACCACCGGGTCGCGCCCGCGCGCCCGACGAGCGCCGACGGCCCCGATGGCGAGGAGCTCATCTTCGGGCTGCGTCAAGTCGTCTTGCAGCAGGACGAGGGCGGCCTCTGGCGGGGGATCGGCCTGGACCTCGACGGGATCTGCACGACCGATCCGACGTACGCGACCGAGTGCCGGCCGCCGCGCCGCACGCGCCCGCCGGTCGACGGCGAGGACGGCATCGACAACGTGTTCGGCGCCGAGCTCTTCCCGCTCGTCGACCTCGCGGTGATGGGGCTCGAGACCACGGCGCGCCAGGCGCAGGAGGAGGGCAAGCTCCCCGTCGTGCGGATCCGCGGGTGGAACGGGATGGACGACGATCCGCGCGTCGACGTCGCGGTCACCAACGCGATCTACATGGTGCGCGCCGAGGGCGACGCGCCGGTCGCGCACACCGTCAACGCGCTCTTCGAGCCCGAGGTGATGGGGATGCGCGCGCCCTTCCCCGTGTGGGACGGGACCGACTTCGGCTACTTCCGCGTCGGCACGTTCTTCGATGGCGACCCGGATCAGCCCACCATCCGCGACGACAACGCGTACGTCGTGGATCGCTGGGTCGTCGCGCGCCTCCCCGAGCGCGTCGAGATCCTCTTCCCCGCGATGGACGTCGGGGTCCTCGTGCGCCTCACCGACGCCTCGGCGATCGGGCGCATCTCGGCCGACGGGCTCACCCTCGAGGACGCCACGGTCTCGGGGCGCTGGAGCATCCTCGATCTGCTCTCGACCGCCGAGAACGTCGGCATCTGCCGCGACAGCGACAGCTACGACATCCTCTCGAGCCAGCTCGACACCATCGCCGACGTGCGCTCGCGGCCGGGCACCGGCGGCGACGGCGTGACGTGCGACGCGATCAGCCTCGGCGTCGTCTTCACCGGCACGCGGATGCGCTGGGGCGGGCTCACCGAGGGTCCGCCCGTCCGCAACGTGTGCATCGAGGGCGACGGCGGCGTGCCGAGCCTCGACGCGGGCATGGGCGGCGGGTAGCCTCGCGCCGATGTTCGAGGAGCTGGGACCCCACATCCCCACTCAGCCGGTCGCGGCGCGGGCGCGCACGCTCGGCGAGATGTTCTGGTTGCGCGCGGCCCGCAGCGCGAGCCGCCCGGCGCTCTTCCACAAGGAGAACGCGGAGTGGCACGCGACCTCGTGGACCGAGCTCTACGCGCGGACCACGCGCGTCGCGAGGGGCCTGCGCGATCTCGGCCTCGCGAGCGGCGAGCGCGTGGGCGTGCTCGGCCCGACGCAGCCCGCGTGGGCCGTCTACGATCTCGGCGCGCACGTCGCGGGGATGGTGACCTTCGGGATCTACCCGAAGCAGTCGGTCGCGCAGGTGCGCTACCTGATCGAGCACAGCGAGGCGCGCGTCCTCTTCGTCGCCGACCCCGAGGAGCTCGACACGGTGCTCGCCGCGGCGGAGGGGCTCGAGGGCCTGCGCGCGATCGTGCCGTGGACGCTCCCGCTCTACGAGGCGCAGAGGCACCGCGACCCGCGCGTGACCTCGCCCTCGCGCTTCGACGGCGAGCGCCTCGACGAGGCCCGCGTGCAGGAGATCCAGGCCGCGCTCGATCCCGACGCGACCGCGATCTTCATCTACACGTCGGGCACGACGGGGCCGCCGAAGGGCGCGATGATCTCGCATCGCAACATCCTCTCGCTCCTCGCGGCGACCGCGGAGGTGTCCCCCTGGTACCAGAGCGACATCTCGCTCCACTTCCTCCCGATGGCGCACGCCGCCGAGCGCGTGCTCGGCTTCTACGGCCGCATCAACAACGGCATCCCGGGCGCGTACGCGCAGAGCACCGCGACGGTGCTCGACGATCTGCGCGACGTGCGGCCCACGGTGTTCGGCTCCGTCCCGCGGATCTTCGAGAAGGCCTTCGCGAAGATCCACTCGGAGATCGAGAAGAAGCCGCCCGCCGTGCAGAAGCTCTTCGCGTGGGCGAACGCGGTCGGGCGCGAGCGCGTCGAGCTCGTCTTGCGCGGCCGCCCCGTCCCGCCGGTGCTCGCGCTCCAGTACCGGCTCGCGGAGCGGCTCGTGTTCTCGCGGATCCGCGCGGCGTTCGGGGG
>JAYRVK010000045.1:0-2065 GCA_041918555.1 Sandaracinaceae bacterium | reverse complement strand
GAACCCGCGCCAGTTCGAACCGCGGCCGAGGATGCCGTGGCAGAACAGGATCCACCGGTCCGGCGCGGCGCCGGGCGCCGTCAGCGTGTCGTGGTGGAGCACGTCGTCCGCGCGCTCATAGCACGTCTTCGCGCCGGGTTGACCTCGGGCGCCGCGTGGACGAGCGTCTGGCCCCGTGACCGCCTCCTCCTTCGTCGAGAGCCTCCGCGTCGCCGCGCCGTACATCCACGCCCACCGCGGCGCGACGTTCGTGATCCTCGTCGGCGGCGAGGCCATCCGTTCGGAGCGCCTCCCCGGGATCGTGCACGACCTCGCGCTCCTGCACGGGCTCGGGGTCCGCGTCGTCGTCGTGCACGGCACGCGCCCGCAGATCGAGCGCCGGCTCGAGGCCCGCAAGATCAAGTCGCGCTTCGTCGGCGATCAGCGGATCACGGACCGCGCCACCCTCGCGTGCGTCCACGAGGCCGTCGGCGACGCGCGGGCGCGCGTGGAGGCGGCGCTCTCGATGGGCGCGGCGAACACGCCGATGGCCAACGCGCGGCTGCGCGTGGTGACCGGGAACTTCATCACCGCGCGCCCGATCGGGGTGCGCGACGGCGTCGACTTCCAGTTCACCGGTGAGGTGCGGCGCGTCGACACGGCGGGCATCGAGCGCGGGCTCGACGCGGGCGCGATCGTGCTCGTCAGCCCGCTCGGCTACTCGCCGACGGGCGAGTCCTTCAACCTCGCCTCCCACGACGTCGCGGCCGACGTCGCGATCGCGCTGCGCGCGCGCAAGCTGGTCGGGCTGATCGAGGGGCGGGGCGTCCTCGACGCGCGGCGCCGCCTGATCTCGCAGCTCACCCCGAACGAGGCCGACGCGCTCGCCGCGACGCGCAACCGCCAGGGCGCCGACGTCCGCAAGCACGTGCTCGCGGCCGCGCACGCGGTCCGCGGCGGCGTCCCGCGGGCGCACCTCGTCGATCGCAGGCGCGATGGCGCGCTGCTCGACGAGCTCTTCACGCGCGAGGGCACGGGGACGCTCGTCACGCAGGAGGCGTACGAGGACGTGCGCCCCGCGCGGATGGAGGACGTCGGCCAGCTCGCCACCCTGCTCCAGCCCCTCGAGGATCAGGGGATCCTCGTCCGCCGCAGCCGCGAGCGGCTCGAGACGGAGGTCGATCGCTTCGTGGTCATCGATCGCGACGGCATGGTGATCGGCTGCGCGGCGCTCGAGCCGTTCCCCGAGGACTCGATGGCCGAGCTCTACTGCGTCGCGATCCACGACCGCTACCGCGAGGCGGGCCGCGGCGAGGCGCTCATCGAGCGGCTCGAGGCGCGCGCGCGTGGGCTCGGCGTGTCGCGGATCTTCGTCCTCACCACGCGGAGCGCGCACTTCTTCCAGGAGCGCGGGTTCGTGCCGGCGTCGGTGCGCCACCTCCCGACGGCGCGCCGCGCGACTTACGATCGCCGGCGTCGCTCCCGCGTGCTCGTCAAGACGATCGGCCCCGAGCCTCACCGCAGCGAGTAGGTGAACCGCACCTCGACGCGGCCGCGCGGCGCGGTCCGCACCGCGATCGAGCGCACCGCCTCCTCGACGCACGCCCGCGCGCCGGAGGGGAGACCGCGGACGCGATCGATCTCCACCGTCGGCCGGCCGCTCCGCGTGAACACGAGGGTCCCGCTCAGCGAGCGCGAGCGCGAGCGCAGGGGATCTTCGCGCAGATCGACGCCGCGCATGCAGCGGTCGATGCGCGCCTGCGCGCCGTAGAGCTGGCTGCGCGTCTCGCGGAGCACCGCCTCGGCGTCCTCGGTGGGCGCGTCGGTGCTCACGCGGCGCACGCCGCTGAGGTGCACGGTCGCCACCGGCTGCACGCGGTAGTGGGGGACCACCACGTCGGCGTGCGCGGGGGTGGCGAGGAAGAGGACGAAGAGGAGGGCGATCGGTCGCGTCACGGGGCCTCCGACTCGAGACGGGGTTCGGGCCTTGGAGACAGCGTGAGCTGCGCGCGGGTTCCCCGCTCGCGCTATCTTGTGGCCGGATGCGGAGCGCGGTGGGCACGTGGGGGCTCGTCCTCGGGGCGTT
>JAYRVK010000044.1:0-4503 GCA_041918555.1 Sandaracinaceae bacterium | reverse complement strand
TGGCCATGCGCGCGAACGCGAAGACGAGGTCGTCGGGGTAGCTCGTGTAGCCGACCGCGTTCGCCCCGCGGAGCAGCATCTGGAAGGGCACGTTGGGGACGGCCTCGCGCAGCCGGTCGAGGCGCTCCCACGGGCACTCGCGGAGGAACCGCAGCGCGACGTCGAAGGTCGCGCCGCCCCACATCTCGAGGCTGAAGAGGCTCGGCATCAACCGCGCGGTCGCGGGCGCGATCCGCGCGAGATCCACGGTGCGCACGCGCGTCATGAGGAGCGACTGGTGCGCGTCGCGCCACGTGGTGTCGGTGAGGAGCACCCCGCGGTGCTGGCGCACGGCGCGCGCGAACGCGGCGGGGCCCTGCGCCTCGAGGAGCTCGCGCCACCCGGCGGGCGGCGGCACGTCCAGATCGACCGAGGGGACGACCGGCTCGACGCGCCCCGGCTTCACCGCGCTCATCCCGGGGACGGCCGGCCCGTTGACCGCGATGTCCGCGAGGAACCGCAAGATCCGCTGCGCCCGGTTGCGGCGGCGGGGGAAGGTGAAGAGCTCGGGGGTGTCGTCGACGAACGTCGTGTCGGTGTCGCCCGCCTGGAAGCGCGGGTGTGTCAACACGTTTTGCAGGAACGGGATGTTCGTGCTGACGCCGCGCACGCGGAACTCCGCGAGCGCGCGGTGGAGCTTGGTGACGGCGCCCTCGAAGGTGAGCGCGCGCGCGGTGACCTTCACGAGGAGCGAGTCGTAGTCGGGGCTGACGCGCGCGCCGGCGTAGCCGGTGCCGCCGTCGAGCCGGATGCCCATGCCCTGGCCCGAGCGGAAGACCTCGATGCGGCCGGTGTCGGGCTGGAAGCCCTTCTGCGGGTCCTCGGTGGTGACGCGGCACTGGATCGCGACGCCGCGCGTGGAGATCGTCTCCTGCGCGAGCCCCAGCTCGGCGAACGTGGCGCCCCCTGCGATGCGGATCTGCGACTGCACCAGATCGACCCCGGTCACCTCCTCGGTGACGGTGTGCTCGACCTGGATCCGCGGGTTCGCCTCGATGAAGTAGTAGCGGCCCTCGCGATCGACGAGGAACTCCACGGTGCCCGCGTTGCGGTAGCCGACGGCCCGCGCGATCGCGACCGCGTCGGCGCAGAGCGCGTCGCGGATCGCGGGATCGAGCCCGATCGCGGGCGCCATCTCGACGACCTTCTGGTGCCGCCGCTGCACGCTGCAGTCGCGCTCGAAGAGGTGGATCACGTCGCCCGCCGCGTCCGCGAGGATCTGGACCTCGACGTGGCGCGGGTGCTCGACGAAGCGCTCGATGAACACCGTGCCGTCGCCGAACGCCGCCTGCGCCTCCGAGCGCGCGCGATCGAAGGCGACCTCGAGCTCGGCGGCGCTGCGCACGACGCGCATGCCGCGCCCGCCGCCGCCCATCGCGGCCTTCACGATCAGCGGGAAGCCCGCGCGCTCCGCGAAGGCGCGCGCCTCCGCGAGCGCCGCGACGGGCCCGTCGGTGCCCGGCACGGTGGGCACGCCGGCCTTCGCCGCGAGCTCGCGCGCGGCGGTCTTGTCGCCGAGCGCCTCGAGCACGGCGGGGGAGGGCCCGACGAACGCGATGCCCGCCTCCTCGCACGCCCGGCTCAGGCGTGGGTTCTCCGCGAGGAAGCCGTAGCCGGGGTGGATCGCGTCGACGCCGGCGTCCTTCGCGATGCGGACGATCGCGTCGATCGCGAGGTACGCGCCGACGGGGCTGAGCCCCTCGCCCACGAGGTAGCCCTCGTCCGCCTTGTAGCGGTGGAGGTGGACCCGATCCTCGTGGCTGTAGATCGCCACGGTGCGGAGCCCGAGCTCGGTGGCCGCGCGGAAGACCCGGATCGCGATCTCGCCGCGGTTGGCGCACATCAGCTTCGTGATGGGGCGCGTCACCCGCGCTCCTTAGCACTCAACCGAAGCGCCAGCCGGCCGAGAGCTCGAAGGCGCCGAGCACGTTGAAGAAGTCCGCGTTGATGAAGCCGGGCAACGTGGTTTGCGCTTCTTCACGTCCGAACATCAGGTCGAGGCGGAAGCCGCCCCGCATCATGAAGATCGGGCCGGGCATGAGCATCACGCCGAGGAGCACCTGCGCGAGGCCTCCGAACTGGATGTAGTCGATGCTCGCGCCGGCGCCGATGCCCGCCTCGCGGTTGCCCACGATGCCGCCCAGGCCCACGCCGAAGTAGCCGCCCAGGCCCTGCATGAAGTCGCCCTGCAAGAGGGCTTGCAGCGCCCCCTGGAAGGCGAGGGTCTGCTGCGTCGCGGTGCCGCCGATCTCGGTCCGCAGCCACTGGAGCCCGGCTTGCAGTCGGATCTCGAGGAAGTCGAGCACCATGAAGCCGCCGACCAGCGCCGGGACGAGGTAGGCCTGGAACTGCTCCGAGGTCGTCCCTCCGTCGGGCGTGACCTGGCTGTAGAGGAGCGCGCCCGGCAGGTTGATCGAGAATTCGCCGCGGCCGGCGATGTTCAGCGTCTCGTCGCGCACGACGTACTGAGCCCGGGCGTGGCCCGCTCCGAGGGTGAGCGCGAGGGCGAGGGCGGCGAGGGCGAGCGTGGGGCGTCGGTTCATCGTTCCTCCGTGGTGGCTCATCGTACTTCAGGGCGGCCCGAGGAGCGCGTCGTGCTCGGCGGCCCAGCGCTCCTCGAGCTCGGCCCGCGCGAGCGTGTAGCGCAGGTGGCTCGCGACCTCGTGGGCGCGCTCGGCGTGCGCCCGGTCGGTGAGGTGCGCGAGGAGCCACGGATCGCGCGGCCGCACCATCGCCTCGCCGCGCCACGCGAAGGCGGCGTCGTCGGGCCCGCGGACGAGGCCCCAGTGCACCGCCCACGCGGCCTCGGCGAAGCTCAGCCGCTCGCGCGCGAAGAGCAGCGCCTCGAGCGCCTCGAGCTGGCCGCGGCAGGCCGGGTCCACGTAGACGAGCTCGCGCGCGTAGAGCACGGCGTTGTGGAAGTACTCGGCGACGGTGCAGAGCGCGTCGAGCCCGAGGCGATCGACGACGCGGTACAGGAGCTCGAGCACCCGCTCGCCGACGCCGAGCCCCGGCGCGTCCTGACCGGGCAGGCGCATGCGCGCCTCGGTGAAGTCCGCGCACGGATCGCGCAGGCCGAGCCAGTCGATGGTGAGCGTCTCGAAGGTCCGGTCGATCCCCTCGATGCGCAGCCGGTCGCGCCGCACCACGAGCTCGAGGAGGCGCGCGGTGGTTCCGTCGGGCGCCGTCGCGTCCATCAGGAGCGTGTGCCGATCGTCGAGCGCGTGGGTCGAGAGCGTGAAGTCGTCCCAGCCGCGCGCGCGGATCGCGTCGAAGAGCCCGTAGCGCTCGAGCGCGAGGCGCAGCCCCTCGTCGCCGTAGAAGTCGAGGAAGCGCCGCCCGCCGTCCTTGTCGAGGAGGTCGGCGTCGGTGAGCGCGAAGGTCTCGTCCATCGACGAGCGCATCAGGGCCACGCGGCTCAGCGAGCGCGCCACCCTCCGATACTTGGCGGCGAAGCGCGTCACGCCCCGAGGCTAGCAGGCTCGCCCCGGGTCCACCCTGGTGTATCCTCGGGCCACGATGATCGGCGAAGCCTTCGCCAAGCGTCGCGTCGGCGAGGTGATCGACGGGCGCTACGAGCTCAAGCGGCTGCTCGGGGTCGGCATGACCGGTGCCGTCTACGAGGCGCATCACAAGTACACGCACCAGCGCGTGGCGGTGAAGGTGATGCACCAGCAGCTCGTCTCGGACGACAACGCCGTCGCGCGGTTCCTGCGCGAGGCGAAGTCGGTCGCGAAGATCGGCCACCCCGCGATCGTCGAGGTCCTCGACGCGGGCGAGACGCAGGACCGCATGCCGTACGTGTGCCTCGAGCTCCTGCACGGCCGCTCGATGGGGCGGATCCTCCAGGAGAACGGCCGTATCTCGTACGACGACGTGATCGCGATCGGCCTCGACATCCTGGGCGGCCTCGCCGCGGCGCACTCGGTCGGGATCGTCCACCGCGACATGAAGCCCGACAACGTGTTCGTCCTCGAGGACGCGAGCGGCGGCTCGCGCGTGAAGATCCTCGACTTCGGCGTCGCGAAGAACCTCCAGTCGACGGGCGCGAGCGGCGTCCTCACCAAGCCCGGCGCGACGATCGGGACGCCCTCCTACATGAGCCCCGAGCAGGCGCGCGCGGCGGCGATCGACGAGCGCACGGATCTCTGGTCGACGGGCGCGCTCCTCTTCCACGCGGCCGCGGGCCGCCCGCCGTTCGCGGAGACGAGCATCCCCGCGCTCCTGCTCAAGCTCGTGACCTCGCGGCCCGCGCCGCTCGGCGACGTGTGCCCCGACGCGCCCGCGCGCCTCATGCGCGCGGTCGACGGCGCGCTCGACCCCGACCTCGAGAAGCGCTTCCAGACCGCGGCCGACATGGCGGCGGTGCTCTCCGCGCGGTAGGTGACTCAGACCGTGGGTCTCTATGAATCGTTCGTGGCCAGGCTGGCGCGCAGCGCGGGCCGTCGGCCGAGGGGGCCCCAC